>CAJAFD010000069.1 GCA_903938935.1 uncultured Opitutia bacterium | reverse complement strand
CCACTCTTTTTTCGCCATGCTCAACGCCGCTCCTCTCGCCCAACTCGATCCCGCTGTTTACTCCGCCATCGCCGCCGAGTTCTCCCGCCAACAAAGCCACATCGAGCTCATCGCCTCGGAAAACTTCACCTACCCCGCCGTCATGCAGGCGCAGGGCAGCGTCCTCACCAACAAATACGCCGAGGGCTACCCCGCCAAACGCTGGTACGGCGGCTGCGAATTCGTCGACCAAGTCGAGCAACTCGCCATCGACCGCGCCAAACAACTCTTCGGCGCCGATCACGCCAACGTCCAACCCCACTCCGGCGCCCAAGCCAACACCGCCGTCTACGCCGCCGTCCTCCAGCCCGGCGACAAGGTCCTCGGCATGAACCTCAGCCACGGCGGCCACCTCACCCACGGCAACCCCGCCAATTTCTCCGGCAAACTGTATAACTTCTGCCAATACGGCGTCCGCGAAGACACCGGCCTCATCGACTACGACGAACTCGCCACCGTCGCCCTCCGCGAAAAACCCAAGATGATCACGGTCGGCGCCAGCGCCTACTCACGCGTCATCGACTTCGCCCGCATGGGCGAGATCGCCCGCAGCGTCGGTGCTTATCTCTTCGCCGACATCGCCCACATCTCTGGCCTCGTCGCCGCCGGCGTCCATCCCTCGCCTGTTCCCCACGCCGACTTCGTCACGACCACCACGCACAAAACCCTGCGTGGCCCCCGTGGCGGGCTCATCCTCTGCCGCGCCGCCCACGCCAAAGCCATCGACTCCGCTGTGTTCCCCGGCACCCAAGGCGGCCCGCTCATGCACGTCATCGCCGCCAAAGCCGTCTGCTTCGGCGAATGCCTCAAGCCCGATTTCAAAACGTACTCCGAACAAGTCGTGAAAAACTCTCGCGCCCTCGCGGCCGCCATGGCCCGGCACGGTTACAAAATCCTCACCGGCGGCACGGACAACCACCTCTTCCTCGTCGATCTCCGCGGCAACCTCCCGGAGCTCACCGCCAAGAAAGCCCAAGAGACCCTCGATCTCGCCCACATCACGTGTAACAAAAACACCGTCCCGTACGAGACGCGGTCCCCGTTCCAAGCCTCCGGCATCCGCCTCGGCACCCCCGCGGTCACGACCCGCGGTCTCCTCGAAGCCGACATGACGGAGATCGCCGCCTGCATCCATCTCGTCCTTCCCGCGATCGGCACCCCCGGCGAAGCCGAAGCCCTCGCCGCCGCCAAACTCCGCGTCGCCGCCCTCATGGGCCGCTTCCCCCTGCCCTACGTGCTCTAAGAAAAACCGCAGGGGCCCACCGGTCGGCCGGCATCATCCCTGCTGAGTTTACATCTAAAATCCCTCAAGCCCGCCCGGCTTGAGTCACGCATGAAACTACCCGCCAGCAAACCCCAACCCTATCGCGATCTGATCGCGCTAGTCCTCGCGGTCGGCTTGGGCCTCGCTGCTACGATTTGGGGCTGGCGGATTACGCGCCAACAACAAGCCGAGGCCCGCGCCTCCGATCTGATCCGCCAAGCCGAATCCCGCCACGCGCTCATCCGCGAGACGATCGCCGGTTACGAAGAATCCCTCCTCTCGCTCAAGCTCCTCTTCACCCACCGCCAACCCGTCGATCGCGAACTCTTCTCCGCCGCCGCCCTCACCCAGCTCTCCCGACACAAAGGCTTCCTCGCCTTGGAATGGGCCCCGCGCGTCTCCGGCGCCGACCGCCTCGCCTGGGAAAAAAACCACCAAACCGAACTCGCCCCTTTCAACCGCATCCGCGAACGCGAACGTGTGCGCGGCGGCAAAGACATCATCGCGCCCGACCGCGACGTCTATTACCCCCTGCTCTACGTCGAACCCTACGCCGAAAATAAAAAAATCCTCGGCAGCGACGCCGCCATCAGCCCGCTCGAAAACGAGATCAAACAAGCCATCGCCACCGACACCTTCCAATTCGGCGGCTTGATGAAACTGGTCTTCGAACGCGGCGCCAACGACGGCATCATCCTCGTCTGTCCGGTCCGGCCCGCGCCCCCGGCCGAGAGTGGCGTCATTCTCGGGGTCTTTTTTGTAAAAGATCTCCTCAATCAACCTTGGAGCCGCGCCCCGGCCTCCGAACTCGACGTCATGTTCATCGACGAATCGGCCAGCCGACCCGATCGCCGCCTGCTCTACCACCATCAAGCCAACGGATCCGCCGCCAACCGCGTCACCGAAGCCGACTTTCGCGCTAAACCGCACCAAGCGCGCAAACTCGAACTCGGCAACCGCACGTGGAACATCCTCTACCGCCACTCCGCCGCCCAACGCACCCCGACCTCCGCCATCCCCTACATCATCCTCGTGGTCGGACTGAGCAGCACCCTCCTCGGCACCGGCTACCTCGCCAGCCGCTTACGCCGCAGCCAATTAATCGAAGACAAAGTCCTCGAGCGCACCACCCAGCTCATCGAAAGCCAGCGCCGCCTGGATAATTTCATGCACGCGCTCCCCGGCCTCGTCTATCGCTGCCGTTACCTCGAAAACCAACTCGTCGCCCTCTACGTCAGCCAAGGCGCCTTCGACCTCACCGGCTATCACCCCGCGGACTTCAGCTCTGGCGTCATCACGTTCACCGCCCTCACGCATCCCGACGACCTCGAACGCGTCACCCGCGACACCCGCGCCGCCCTCCACGAGCGCCGCGCCGTCGAAGTCGAATACCGCCTGCTCCACCGCGACGGCACCGAGAAATGGGTCCTCTCCCGCGCCCGCGGCGTCTACACCGCCGAAGGCCAAGTCCAGTTCTTCGAAGGCCTCGCCATCGACATCACCGCGCAAAAAAACGCCGAGTCCGACCGCCTCGCCCTCGAGCGCAAACTCCTCGATTCCCAAAAGCTCGAATCGCTTGGCCTACTCGCCGGCGGCATCGCCCACGATTTTAACAACCTCCTCACCGCCATCCTCGGCAGCACCAGCCTCGCCCGCCTCGAGCTCCCCGCCGGCTCCGCCCACACCGCCCTCGAACACATCGAGACCGCCAGCCAACGCGCCGCCGAACTCTGCGCCCAGATGCTCGCCTACGCGGGCAAAGGCCGGTTCATCGTCGAACCCGCCCACCTCAGCCACCTCGTCGAGGGCGTCCACTCCCTGCTTAAAATTTCCGTCGGGCACCGCGCCACCCTGACGCTCAACCTCGATCCCGATGTCCCCGCCGTCATGGTCGATGCCACCCAGATCCGGCAGATCATCGTCAATCTCGTGCTCAATGCCGCCGAAGCCATCGGCGAAACCGGCGTGACCAACGGCAGCGAAATCCGCATCACCACCGGACTCCTGCTCATCGACGCGCCCGCCCTCGCCCGCGCCGTGACCGGCTCCGATCGTAAACCCGGTTCCTACGTCTTCCTCGAAGTCACCGACACCGGCCCCGGCATGACCCCCGCCGTCCTCGCCAAAATCTTCGACCCCTTTTACACCACCAAATTCACCGGCCGCGGCCTCGGCCTCGCCGCCGTCCTGGGCATCGTGCGCGGCCACGAGGGCGCCCTCTTGGTCAACAGCACCGCCGGCGCTGGCACCACTTTCCGCCTCCTGCTTCCAGCCATTACCGCTCGGCCCGCTGTACCGAAAAGCAGCGGCACCGGCGCACCTTGGCGCCACCAAGGCACGGCCCTCGTCATCGACGACGACAACTCCGTGCGCCTCGTCACCACGGCCATTTTACGCTCCTTCGGTCTCACCGTCACCGCCGCCAGCGACGGCTACGCCGGCCTCGACGCGTGGCGCGCCGCGCCCGCTGGCTTCGACCTCGTGGTGCTCGATCTACTCATGCCCGGCCTCAACGGCGAAGCCACCCTCGCCGAGTTGCGCAAACTCCGGCCCACCGTGCGCGTCCTCATTATTAGCGGTTTCAACGAAGGCGACTTCCTCACCCGTCACGCCGGCGGCGGCCCGCTCGCCTACCTGCACAAACCATTTAAACTCGGCGATCTCGAGCGCGCCGCCCGCCGCCTCCTCGACTGACCCGCCGCACGACGAAGTTCCCCTTGCGCCGCCTGCACTTCAGGTGAATTCTCGGCCAGTCCCGCTTCTCTTTTTTTGTCCGCCGTGTCCCCAGCCTCCGCCAGTACCACGCCCGCACCGACGACGCCCAAGCGCGCGCTCTCGCTCGGAGTCATTTTTCTCACGCTGTACATCGATCTGATCGGTTTCTCGATCATCTTTCCCCTCGGGCCAGATCTCCTCGGCCATTACCTCGGCACCGATGGCCGCAGCGGCGTCCTCGGCTGGCTGCTCGCCCAAACCGACGCCATCGCCCGCAGCCTCGGCCACGACAATGCCTTCGCCGCCGTCCTTTTCGGCGGCGTGCTCAGTTCCTTTTTCTCGATTCTCCAATTCATCTTCGCGCCGTTTTGGGGTGCGATCTCCGATAAACGCGGCCGTCGTCCCGTGTTGCTGCTCACCGTCGCCGGCACCGCCTTGGGTTATTTGCTCTGGGTCATCAGCGGGTCGTTCTGGGCCTTCTTGCTTTCGCGCATCGTGAGCGGCGCCTTCTCCGGCAACCTCTCCGTGGCCACCGCCGCCGTGGCCGACGTCACTTCGCGCGCTGAGCGCTCCAAGGCGATGGGCATCGTCGGTGCCGCATTTGGTCTCGGCCTCGTCACGGGCCCGATGATCGGCGCGCTCACCGCGCAGTGGAACCTCCTCGAAATGTATCCGGCGCTCGCGCGTTTCGGGTTCAATCCGTTCTCCGTGCCCGCGCTGATTTCTTTCGCGCTCTGCTTGGTCAACCTCGTGTGGATTTACCGTCGCTTCAACGAAACCCTCACGCCCGCCGCTCGCGCCGAAGCTCGCGACCCGCGCATCCGCAACCCCATCGCCGCCATCTTCGGGCTCGGCGACGCCGCCCTGCGCCGCACCAACCTCGTCGCCTTCACGTACGCACTCGCCTTCGTCGCGATGGAGGCATCGCTCACGTTTCTCGCCGCCGAGCGCTTCGGTTACACCGCCCGCCAAAACGGTTACCTCCTCGGCTTCCTCGGCGTGTGCTCGATCATCACCCAAGGTTTTATCGTCCGCAAACTGCTCGCGCGCATCGACGAGATCCGCGTGCTCGGCGCCGGTCTGATCCTTTCGACGCTCGGCCTCGTCGCCGTCGGCTTCGCGCAACAACCTTGGCTGCTTTACGCGGGCCTCGCCTTGCTCGCCGCCGGCTCCGGCCTCGTCAACCCCGCCAGCACCGGCCTCATCTCCCTTTATTGCGGCCCGCAAGAACAGGGGCGCGTCCTCGGCATCTTCCGGTCCCTCGGCTCGCTCGCGCGCGCCATCACGCCCGTGCTGGCCGGCGCCGCCTTCTGGCTCTACGGCTCACGCAGCGTCTTTCTCGCGGGCGCCGCCCTCGCCCTCGGCGCCTTCGCCCTCAGTCGCACCCTGCCGCCACCGGCCAAATAAAAAATGAACTGGCGGCGTCCTCTCGCATTCGCCTTGGCCGCGTTGGCCTGCTCGCAACTCGCGGGCTGCTTCTCCTTTCGCCGCGAAGCCGCGCGCCCCGGTCGCACCACGCTCGGCTCGCCGCTCATCGTACTCCCCGCGCAACGTCTCGGCACGTTCCTCGTCCTCGAAAGCAAATGGGACCGCGGCGGTCCGTGGCATTTCCTCATCGACACCGGCGCCAACACCACGCTGGTCACCCCCGAATTCGCCCAACGCTACGGCAACAAACCCGACCCCGCCACCCCGGTCGCGCTTGTCACGATTGTCGCGGCCGACGGCCAGACGGTCGAGCTGCCCGCCACCACGATCCGACGGCTCGAGCTGGGCGACGCCCGCTTTGAAAACATTTCCGCGCGCATCTACGATTGCGCCGCCCTCTCCGCGCATCTCGGCGTAAAAATCGACGGCATCCTCGGCTTCCCGCTTTTCCGCGAGACCCTCCTCACGCTCGACTACCCGCGCGACCGCGTCGTGCTCGCACCCACCCGAGGCAACCCCCTCATCCCCGGCGCCGCCGTCCCCTTTAACAACGCCAACAAAACCCCGCTGATCTCCGTGCGCCTCGGCGATCAACCGTTCGTCGCGCTCCTCGACAGCGGCAGCGACGCCGCCCTCAGTCTCAATCCCGTCGGACTCTCGCCACACTTCACCTACGGCCCCCGCGAGGGCAGCACCGTGAGCACGCTCGCCGGCGACCGCTCGCAAAGTATCGGCCGCTTAACCGAATCGTTAAACCTCGCCGACTATCTTCTCCCCGCGCCCATCGTCGAACTCTCCGACGAACTCTCCGCCATCGGTGGCGCCGTGCTTCAAAACTTTTCCGTCACCTTCGACCAAGAGCGCGACCGCGTCACCTTTTACCGCGATTCGCCCGCGCCCATCGCGACCGCGCCGCGCCGGAGCCCCGGCCTGAGTTTTTCCAAAACCCCCGCATATTGGCGCGTCGCCGGCGTCGTGCCCAATTCCTCCGCTGCTGCCGCCGCCGTCGAGCGCGGCGATCTCATCACGCGCATCAACGGCGAACCCGTCGCGCGCTGGGATTTCCGCCGTTACGCGCGCCTCGTCGCCGAAGCCCGCGAGATCACCTTCACGTTTCTCAACGGCACGCGCGAAACCGAGAAACGTCTTCCGGTCTTCGAGCTCGTGCCGTGATGTTGCTGCGCTGGGCGGGGCGGGATCGGTGCGCCCGCCGCGCACAGCACCACTTAAAAAAGCTGCGCTCAGAGTTTCTTACGCAGCAGGAACGCGCCCGCGCCGTCGTGGCCCGTCACCCACGGCTGGCTGAGGCTCTTGGCTTCGAGCGTAAACGGTCCGCCCGCGCGGCTATCGAAAAAGGTTTTTACGACACTCTCGTTTTCCTCGGGATCAATCGAGCAGGTCGAATAAACGAGTCGTCCGCCCGGCGCCACGAGGCGCGCCGCCGCGTGCAAGAGCGCGAGTTGTTGGCGGCCGTGTTTATGGAAATCGCCTTCTTGCAGGCGCCATTTCACATCGACGCGATGCCGCATCACGCCTGAGTTCGTGCACGGCACGTCGAGCAAAACCGCGTCGTAGCTCGTGGGTAATTGACACGCATCGAGCGCGAGAAATCCGTCTTTCGCGACGTCGGCTTGGACGAGCGCGACTTCGACGCCTTCGGCGCGCGCGAGATTTTCCTTCAAGCGCGCGATGCGTTCGCCCGGCAGATCCATCGCGATCACGCGGCTGGGTTTCGCGGGCGGCGTGGCGCCCGTGCGCGCGAGCATCGCATCGGCGATCATGAGGCTCTTGCCGCCGGGCGCCGCACACACGTCGAGCACGGTTTCGCCGGGCTGCGGCGCGAGGAGCTCGACGGCGAGCCGCGTGCCCGGATCTTGCAGATAAAGTTTACCGTGCTTGAGCAACGGCTCGACGTCGCTCCAGTGCCCCGACGGCACTTCGTAGAAACCAGCCCACGCCGTCGCCTTCAACCAAGCCGGCGCGGGCGCCGTGCGGTCGCGCCAACGCGCATAGACGGGCGCGGGCGATTGATTCCACTTGAGTAAGGCGCGCGTGTGTTCGGCGCCGAAATGGGTGAGCCAGCGCTGCGCCAGCCAAGCAGGATGAGAGAAATATCCCGCCAAGACTTCGGCCGCCGCGAGACGGTTGGGCTCGATCTGCGCGTGGAGCGCGGTCGCGAGTTTGCGTACGACGGCGTTGACGAGGCGCGCTTCGGCGGCGCTCGCGAGCACTTTAGCTTGGTCCACGGCGTGATGGACGATCTTGGCGACGAGGCCCTTGTCGGCGGGTTCGCCCTCAGCCTCGATCAATTCAAAACCCGCTACATATAAGACTGCGCGCGTCGCATAGCGCGGCGGATGCGCGATCAACTTCGCCAATTCTTGCTCCAAACGGCTCGCATGGCGCACCACGCCGAAGACCAGATGCTGGCAACGCGCGCGCTCGGCGCCGGATAATTTACCGGGCAACGTATCGAAAAGCGCATCAATGCGCTCCCGGCGTTCGAGCCAGCGCGCGACCAATTGGGCGGCCGCCGGCCAGGCGGTAGGACGGGGAGCGTCGGTTTTTGTGCTCATACGCAGGTGTTTTCGAGACTCGGATTGACAGCGTTAGTCATTATCCGCTCAACTATCCCGTTCAGGCCCTCACTCACGCAACCATGAATTCCGCCGAAGTATCCGCGCTCATCGCCAAAAACCCGACGCTTAAGGCGTCCAAAGCCAAGTTGGAGGCCATGGAAGCGGACGCCTACGTGGTCCACCGCAGCTGGGGTTTTGGCCAAATCAAGCGTTACGACGATGCCGCCCAAAAGCTCGTCATCGATTTCAAAGACAAGAAGGGCCACTCCATGGACCCTGCGTTCTGCATCAGCACGATGGAAGTCTTGCCCGCCAAGCACCTCCTCGTCCGCAAAGAAACCGACACGCAGAAAATCAACGAGCTCATCGCGGATAATCCCGCCCAGCTCTTGATCGAGACGCTGCAAGCTTACCCGAACAACGCCGCCACCGCCATCGAGATCGAGATCGTCCTCGCGCAGGTGCTCGGCGAAGAGAAATTCAAGAAATGGTGGGCCGCCGCCAAGAAGCTCATCGCCAAAGACGCGCGCATCCAAGTGCCCGTCAAGAAGACCGAGTGCTACCTCATCCGCGAGACGCCCGTCTCCGCCGAAGACGAGCTCGTCGAACAATTCACCAACACCCGCTCCGCCCGTCGCCGCATCCTCCTCGCCGAGGAGCTCGTCGACGGTTCCGACAAAGCCACGTCCCAAAAAGACCTCGCCTCCGTCCTCGCCGGCCTCGCCACTTCCGTCCAAGAGAGCAACCAGCTCGACGCCGCCGAGCGCCTCTATGGCGCCGCCATCCGCGACGACCTCGCCAAACTCGTCGGCTCCGAAACCGCCTACGAACCCTCTCAGGCCAGCCTCATCGCCAACCAACGCGACCTCCCCGAGATCGCGGAAAAAGTTCCGGTTCACTTCCAGAGCCGCTTCCTCGAGCTCATCCTCGCCACGCACCCGATCGAGACCCGCGACATCGTCTTCGGCCTCCTCAAAGTTTCCCAAGGCAAGTTCACCACCGAGTGCATCAACTTCCTCGTCGAGCAAGGCTACTCCGATGACCTCGCCGCCACCCTCACCCGCTGGCAGACCGAGCAAAATCTCCGCGCCCCCGTCCTCCTCTGGATCGTCAAGAACCGCCACTCGAAGAAATTCGCCAAGCTGCTCAACGATCTCATCACCCCGCGCCTCCTGAGCGCCGTCTTCTTCGCCATCGACTACGAAGCGCTCCAAGCCGCCAGCGCGCGCCGCATCCCGCTCGCCGATATCCTCTCCGAAGACACCGACCTCATCGCCGACCTCCTTTCGACCGCCGATCCCGAGACCGCCCGCGATCTCGCGAACACGCTGATGCTGAACCAAGGCTTCGAGGAGCTCACCAAAAAGTCCCTCCTCGCCCGCTTCATCAAAATCTTCCCCAAGATTCAGTCCCTCGTCGCCGCCGATGCCGAGAGCAAGGAAGAGCAACTCCTCGTCTCCCGCGCCTCCTACGAAGCCAAGCGCGCCGAATACGAATCCATCGTTTCCAAAGAGATTCCGGAAAACTCCAAAGCCATCGCCACCGCCCGCGAACACGGCGACCTTAAGGAAAACTCCGAATACAAGATGGCCAAGCAGGACCAACAAGTCCTCATGGGCAAAAAGACCCTCCTCGAAAAAGACCTCGGCCGCGCCCGCATCACCGACTTCAAAGAAGCCTCCACCGAGCAAGTCAGCGTCGGCAGCGTTGTCACGGTTCGCGCCGGCAGCGGCCAGACCACCTACACGCTCCTCGGCGTCTGGGACGGCAACCCCGACAAGAACATCCTCTCCTACAAGACCCCGATGGGCGCCGCGCTCCTCGGCAAGAAAGTCGGCGACACCGTCAAAGTGAAGACCGGCACCTCCGAAGACAGCTACGCGATCGTCACCATCGCCCGCTACGTCGACTCGCTCTAAGTCTAAACCATCCTCCTTCCCCCCAAACCCGACCCCCTTCACCGGCGGTCGGGTTTTTTATGCCCCGCCTACGCCATTGCCACGCAGCATCGTTTCCCCACCTTCCCTCCTTGTGAACGCTTCGTGGGACATCCTCAAAACCCTCTCCGACCCCACCCGCCTGCGCCTGCTCGCCCTCGTGCTCCATGAGGAGCTCTCCGTCGCCGAGCTCCAGGAGATCCTCGGCATGGGCCAATCGCGCATCTCTTCCCAGCTCGCGCTCCTCCGCCAAGCCGGCCTCGTCTCCGACCGCCGCGAGGGCAAAAAAGCGTTTTACTCCCTCCGCGCCAACCTCAGCCCCGCCGCCCTCGCCTTGCTGCGCGCCGCTGTCGCCTCGGTCGCGACGCTCCCCGAGCTCACCGAAGACCGCACCAACCTCGAGCGCATCCTCCAAAAGCGCCGCCGCACGCAGGAACAGTATTTTAACCTCATCGCCGGCCGGCTCGGGAAAAACTATTGCCCCGGCCGCTCGTGGGAAGCCATCGGCCACCTCGCCCTGCGCCTCACCCCGGCGATCACCATCGCCGACCTCGGCGCCGGCGAAGGTCTCGTCTCGCAGCTCCTTGCCCAGCGCGCCGCCCAGGTCTGGTGTATTGATAATTCTCCGCGCATGGTCGAAGTCGGCACGGAGCTCGCCGCCAAAAACGGCCTCGCCAACCTCGCCTACAAACTCGGCGACATCGAACACGTCCCGTTGGCCGATGCTTCCGTGGACCTCGCGATCCTGAGCCAAGCGCTCCACCACGCCCAACACCCGCAACGCGCCGTCGCCGAAGCCCACCGCATCCTCAAACCCGGTGGCCAAGTCCTGATCCTCGACCTCGCCGAGCATACGTTTGAAAAAGCCCGCGATCTCTACGCCGACGTCTGGCTCGGCTTCAAAGAGAGCGCGTTGCACGGCTTCCTGAAGACCGCCGGTTTCCACCAAGTCGAAGTCGCCACCGTCGCCGTCGAAACCACCGAGCCGTTTTTCGAAACGCTGCTCGCGAGTGGCGTGAAAAACTAAGGTTTTCGCAGCCTTGATTATTTAGTGCCCGAAGGCGGCCGACTAAACCTAGCCTAGCTCTTGCCCTAGCTGTTTTCGCCACAACTCGTTTTCGCGATCACCCTCGATTTTATGCCAGCCCTTTTGCGCCCCCTTTTCGTCGTGTGTTGCTGCGTCTTGGTTTCTCTCGCCCGTGCGGCGGCGCCGGCGGGGGAGCCGATAAAAATCGGTTTCTTCATGTCGATCACGGGGCGCGATGCTTCCTTTGGCGAAGCGGCGCTGCGTGGGGCGCGGCTCGCCATCGATGATCTCAACGCCGCGGGCGGCATCCTCGGCCGACCCGCTGAACTCGTCGTCGAGGACAACCGTTCCCTCGCCGGGGAATCCGCCACGGCCGCCAAGAAACTCATCGGTCGCGACAAGGTCATCGCGCTCGTCGGCGAATGCGCTTCGTCCCGCACCCTCGAAGCTGCGCCCGTCGCTCAACTCGCGGGCGTCCCGCTCGTCACACCCGCGTCCACCAATCCCCGCGTGACCGCCGTCGGCGATAGCATCTTCCGCGTGTGTTTTGCCGATCCCTTTCAAGGCGCGGTGCTCGCGACGTACGCTTGGAAAACCCTCGGCCTGCGCCGCGCGGCGCTCCTCATCGACGCCTCGGCCAGTTACTCCGTCGGGCTCGCGGAGGTGTTTGCCAAAACCTTCACCGCGCTCGGCGGCGAGGTCGTCGCCTCGCAAAAGTACGCCGGCGGCGACAAAGATTTCCGCGCCCAACTCACCGCGATCCGAGCGACCCGCGCCGATGCGATCTTTCTCCCCGGCTACTACGTCGAAGCCGGACTCGCCGCCCAACAATCCCGCGAACTCGGCCTGCATGCGACGCTGCTCGGCGGCGATGGTTTCGAAGCGCCGCAACTCCTGGAGATCGGCGGGCCGGCGCTCGAAGGCACGGTGTATTCCACGCATTACTCCGCCGAAAGCGCCGCGCCCGCCTCGCGCCGCTTCGTCACTGCTTACACGGCCCGCCACGGCTCCGCGCCCGTCGGGCTCGCCGCGCTCACTTACGATGCGGTCAATCTCATCGCCGACGCCGCTCGCCGCGCCGGTTCGACCGAGCGCAGCGCGTTGAAACAAGCGCTCGCGGCGACGCGGGATTTTCCCGGCGTGACGGGCCGCACGACACTCGACGAAAACCGCGACGCGCTCAAAGACGCCGCCATCATCGCCGTGCGCGGCGGCCGTTGCGTGTTTGTCGAATCCATCCGCCCGTAAGGCCCGAACGTTGCGCGGGGAAAGCGGGCGGTTGAAAAACCCCTTGGCGTCGCCGCCGGATTCCTCGACGCTTGCCGCTCGTCATGGCCTTGCCCGATCTCCTCCCGATCACGCCCTTCACCCGCCCCGTACGCGGCGAGGTCGTCGTGCCCGGCTCCAAAAGTCTCACCAACCGCGCGCTCTTGCTCGCGGCGCTGAGCGATCGCCCGGTCACGCTCACCGGCGCGCTGTTCAGTGAAGACACGCGCCTCATGGCCGAAGCGTTGCGCCGGCTCGGCTTGAGCGTCACCGCCGACGAAACCGCCCTCACCGTGCGCGTCGCCGATCAAGCGCAGGCCTTCGCCGCCACGGCCGCGCCCGTGGAATTGTTTGTCGGCCTCGCCGGCACGGCGGCCCGGTTTCTCACGGCGCTGTGCGCTGCGGCCCCGCGGGGAGTTTACCGGATCGACGGCATCCCGCAGATGCGGAAACGCCCGATGCGCGCCCTGATCGAGGCGTTGCGCGGCCTCGGCGCGGATATTCGGTGCCTGGGTGAAGAAGGATTTTTCCCGATTGAAATCCACGCGCACGGGCTGCGTGGCGGCACCGTGAACCTCGACGCCAGCGAGAGCAGCCAACTCCTTTCCGCGCTCCTCATGGTCGCGCCGCTCGCCGCCGGCCCGGTCGAAGTCGCGCTCACCGCCGAAGTGCGCCGGCCCTTCGTGGAAATGACGACGCGCCTCATGGCGGAATTTGGCTACAAGCTCGACGCGCAAACCCGCAGCGAGAGCTTTGTGCTCAAGCCGGGGCGCTACGACGCGCCGGCGCGCTACGCGATCGAACCGGATGCCACGGCGGCGAGCTATTTTCTGGCGTTGCCGCTCGTCACCGGCGGCGCGCTGCATCTGCCATTTCTGCGCGCGCCCGGCGCGGGGCTGCAGGGCGACACGCATTTTGCCGACGTGCTCGCGCGCGTGGGCGCGACGATCCGCCCGAGCTCGCGCGGCCTCGATACCAGCTTCGCACAGACGACGATGCAGCGCGGCGTGACGCAGGATTTCGCGGAGTTTTCCGATACGTTTCTCACGCTCGCCGCCCTCTCGCCGCTGCTCGCCGGCCCCACGCACATCTCGGGCATCGCGCACACGCGCAAACAAGAAACCGACCGCGTCGCCGGCATGGCCCGCGAGCTCACGCGCCTCGGCCAGCACGTGATCGAAACGCCCGACGCCCTCGAGATCGCGCCGCGCTACCTGCGCAGCGGGGAAACGATCGAGACGTACGGCGACCATCGTTTCGCGATGAGTTTTGCGATTCTGGGCTGCCTCGATCTGCGCGGCGACGGCCAGCCTTGGCTCACGATCAAAGACCCCGGCTGTTGCGCGAAAACCTTCCCGCACTTTTTCGAGTTGCTGGAAACCGTCCGCCAAAATTCGTTCGCCTCCTGATGCCCAGCTCACCCTTCCTCATCGTCGCCATCGACGGCGGCGCCGCCTCGGGCAAGTCCTCCACGTCCCGCACGCTCAGCGAACGTTTCCACCTGCTCCACGCCGACACCGGTTCGTACTACCGCGCCGTCACCGCCGAGCTCCTGCGTCGCCACGTGACGCCCGAAGATATCAACGGCGTCGCAACCGCGCTCGCCGCCGTGACCTTCACCACGCGCGTCACCGGTCGCAGCGCCGAGATCGAACTCAGCGGTCACACGATTCCTGATCCTGAAATCCGCAGCGCCGAAGTCACCGCGCACGTCGCGCGTTTCGCCGCGATTCCGGCCGTGCGCGCCGCGCTGCTCGATTACCAACGCGGCCAAGCCGACACCGCGCGCCGTCATGGTTTCCGCGGGCTCGTGATGGAAGGCCGCGACATCGGCTCCAAGATTTTCCCCGACGCCGATTTCCGTTTTTTCCTCTTTGCCGATCCCGTCGAACGCGCCCGTCGGCGCGAACAACAAGGCCTCCAAGACCAAGTCGCCAAACGCGACACGCTCGACAGCCAACGCCTCCAAGAAAGCCTGCAAGGCGCGGTGCTGATCGACGGCACGCACCTGACCTTGGCCGAGGTCGTCGATACCATCGCTGCGCCCATCGCCACCAAATTCGCATCCGCATGAGCCGCGCCTTTCCCCAAGTCGAGATGGAGCCGGTTTACGGCTTTTTTCACTACGTCTCCCACGTCGTCTACGGCATGTGGTTTCGCGGCGAAGTGATCGGATTGGAAAATCTTCCCGCGGACGGCGCGTACCTGATCGCGGCGAGTCACGCCAGTCTGCTCGACCCGCCCTTCGTGGGCTCGCAGTTGCCTAAACAAGTTTCGTTTTTCGCCCGCAAAACGCTTTGGAAACCCGGACTCGCCGCGTGGTGGCTTGATGCCGTCGGCACGATTCCCGTGGACCGCGATGGCGGCGCGGATGTCACCGCGATCAAACGCGTGCTCGGAGCGCTGAAGAAAAACAAAGTCGTGATTTTATTTCCCGAAGGCACGCGCTCGCCCGATGGAAATCTGCAAACGCCGAAGCCCGGTGTCGGGATGTTGGCCTCACGCGCGCAAGTGCCGGTCGTGCCGGTGCGGCTTTTCGGGTCGTACGAAGCCTTTGGTCGCAGCGGCAAACTGATTCCGGGCACGCCGGTGTCGTTGGTGTTTGGTCCGGCCCTCGCGCCGAGCGACTACGATCACGCCACGGACCCGAAAGATCAGCGTTATCAACGCGCGGCCGAGCGCATCATGGCGAAGATCGCCGCGCTCCAAGCGCCACGCATCACAATTATCTGAGCGGCGGCGCGAGCGAAGAACCAGTAAGAGGAACTAGGTTCTGTCGGAACTCAGCGTAGCCCGCTCGCCTTGCGAGCGCGGCTGATCACTTGCTCGGCCACGGCGCGGGCGCGCAGTGCGCCGTCGCGCAGCACCGCATCGACGTGGTCAAGATTGGCGGCGAGTTCGGCGCGGCGCGCGCGGGCGGCCGCGAAGTAATTCCAGTAGTGCTCGAACAGCGCCTTCTTCAGGTCGCCGTAGCCGAGGCCACCGGCGCGGAGGCGGTTTTCGAAGTCGAGCGCCACTTCGGGCGTGGCGAAAAACTTCAGGAGTTGGATCGCAAGGTTCTTGTCGGCGTCGGGCTTGGGCTCGGCGGGGGTGCGCGAGTCCATCATGATACCCATGATTTTTTTGCGGAGCGCTTTCTCGTCACCGAAGATCTCGATCGTGTTGCCGTAGCTCTTGGACATTTTCTGGCCATCGAGTCCGGGGATCACGGCAACCTCGTCGCGGATCTCGGACTCGGGCACGACGAGTGTTTCGCCGTAGGCTTCGTTGAACTTGATCGCCATGTCGCGCGTCATCTCGACGTGCTGTTTCTGATCGCGGCCGACGGGCACGCGGTGCGTGTCGTAGAGCAAAATATCCGCCGCCATGAGCACGGGATACGCAAAGAGACCGAAGTTGGGCGAGATGCCTTTGGCGGTTTTGTCTTTGTAGCTATGGGCGCGTTCCATGAGGCCCATCGGCGTGAGCGTGCCGAGCATCCACATGAGTTCGCAGACTTCGGGCACATCGCTCTGGCGCCAGAACACGCTGGTCTTGGGATCAAGACCGCAGGCGAGCCAATCGAGCGCGATGCCGAGGGTGTTTTTGCGGCGCTCCACCGGATCGGTGACGGTCGTCATCGAGTGGTAATCGGCGATGAAATAGAAACAGTCGCCACGCGTCTGCGCGTCGATGGCGGGTCGCATCGCGCCGAAATAATTCCCGATATGGAGCGTG
>CAJAFD010000068.1 GCA_903938935.1 uncultured Opitutia bacterium | reverse complement strand
CGTACGCTGACGCGGCGCGAGCAGGATTTTGCGCTGGAGTTGACCTCGGGTGAAACGGTCGGCGCGGATCGCGTCCTGATCGCGACCGGTGGCAACAAATCTTCGGCGGGGCTCGTGATCGCGCAGGCCGTGGGTCACGCGGTGGAGCCGGCGGTGCCGTCGTTGTTTACGTTTAACATCGCGCGCGATGCGCGGCTGGAAGGACTCGCGGGCGTGGCGGTGGAGCGCGTGGAGACGAGCGTGCGCGGGACGAAATTGAAAGAGCAGGGGCCGCTCTTGGTGACGCATTGGGGCGTGAGCGGGCCGGGAATTTTGAAGCTCTCGGCGTGGGGCGCGCGGGAACTGGCGACGATGGATTATAAATTCACGCTGATGGTGAATTTTTCGCCGGGCCACACGCGGGAGACGTTGGTGAAAGAGCTCGCGGCGGCGCGGGAGAAAAATTTGAAAAAACAGGTGACGACGTGGAGTCCGATCGCGGGCGTGCCGCAGCGGTTTTGGGAGCGGCTCGTGGTGGCGGCGGGGATCGGCGTGACGACGCCGTGGACAAATGTGGGCAACGCGGCGCTCGCAAACTTGGCGGCGCAGGTATGCGCGGCAGAGTTTGCGGTGAGCGGCAAGAGCACGAACAAAGATGAATTTGTGACGTGCGGCGGCGTGCGGTTGCGCGAGGTGGATTTTCGGACGATGGAAAGTCGTTTGTGTCCGGGGCTGCACTTCGCCGGTGAAGTGTTGGACGTGGACGGCGTGACGGGCGGGTTTAATTTTCAGGCCGCGTGGACGACGGGCTGGCTGGCGGGTCGGGCGATGGCCGGTGTAGATGGAGCGTAATTATTTTAATCACAAACAGAGCCCGGTGTTAGCCGATTTGTATGAAGCAATTTAAGAAGCAGTTGGTGGTCGTCGTGATCGGTTTTACGGGATGTTTGGTTTTGGCGGGCTGCGTGAGCCAGATGGTAAAGGGCGAGATGACGCGGCGAAACGAGGCCGCCTTAAAAAAAGGCCAGATCACGCCGGCGCAGTATCGGCAGCAGCGCGATGAAATTGATCGCAACTTGAAGTGAGCATCGTCGGGCTGAAATCCATGACTACACCTCCGAAAAACTATTGGTTTCCGGCGAAGACGTTTGGCTGGGGCTGGGGCTTGCCGACGTGCTGGCAAGGTTGGGTGGTGACGGTGGCGTACGTCGTGTTGTTGGGGGGCGGGGCTTTGGTGATCGAGCATTCGAAGCGGTTCGCGCCGTTTTTTGTTTTATACTCGTTGGCGCTGTCTACGGTGCTGGTGGCGGTGTGTTGGTGGAAGGGCGAGCCGCCGCGCTGGCAGTGGGGCGGCGATGACGCGGCGGGCGGGAAAAAATAAGTGGCGCGGTTAAAACGCCGGCTGAGGCTTGGCGCTTGCGGGGCGGGGGCTCGGGTTTTGTGATGGGCGCCCTTTTCTCATGATGTCTTATTGGCAATTGCTGCAGTTGATTCTCCCGGTGTTTGCGTTGATCGCGATCGGGGTCGTGGTGCGGCGGGTGCATTGGATCGAGGGCGAGGCGGAGACGAGTTTGCTGCGGCTGGTGGTGAACGTGTGTTTCCCGTGTCTCATTTTTGAATCGGTGACGGGCAACGCGGCGTTGCAGGCGGCGAACCACGTGGTGTTGCCGCCGTTGATGGGCTTCGGCGCGACGGCGGGTGGGATCTTGCTGGCGCGCGTCGTCGGGCGTTGGGCGGGACTCACGACGGGGACGGGATTGCGGACCTTTGCGCTGACGGCGGGGATCGCGAATTATGGTTATCTGCCGTTGCCGATCATGGCGGGCATCTGGGGGCCGGAGAGTCGCGGCGTGTTGCTCGTGCATAATGTCGGCGTGGAGGCGGCGCTGTGGACGGTGGGCGTGTTGGTCTTGAGCGGGCTATCGCTGCGCGAAGGCTGGCGGAAGCTGGTCAACCCGATCGTCATCACCTTGGTGGTGGCGCTGATCTTGAACTTCGCGGGAGCGGCGCCGTATCTGCCGAAAATTTTAATCGATCTGGTGCATGCGCTGGCGGTGTGCGCGATTCCGCTGGGGGTTTTGATGACGGGCGTGAGTTTGGCGAATTACCTCGGCGATGTGCGG
>CAJAFD010000067.1 GCA_903938935.1 uncultured Opitutia bacterium | reverse complement strand
GGCACCCCGCCCACACTCAGACCCTTCTTGCCCCATGTAGGCGGGGTGCCCCCACCCGCTTTCCCCTCGGGTCGCGATCAACCGCCTCAGCGGTACAAGGTCACCACGGCATCAGTCCGCACCCAGCCGGTCTGGCCGTTGGGAAACACCAAGCGGCTCCAACCTAAAAAGGCTTGATCCACGACCGCCAACGAGCCCGCCGGTAAGGGCGAAGTCTTTTGGGCGTTCGTCGCTTCCGTCGGCACCGAACGCAGGACCGTGTTTTGCGCCACCACCGCGATGTCGCGCTGCGCCAGCAAACCATAAGTCCGCATACTCAGCAGCGCCGACCCGCCCAACACCACCGCGAGCACCATCATCAACTCAGCGCCGCGTCGCAGCCAAACCGGTCGAGCCCGATAATGCGCCCACAGCCACAGGCCCAAGGCCGCCGCCCAGACCAACGCCGCCCAAGCCCAGGCCACGCCCCACGCGCCCGGCGAGAGCCGACGCGCGACGCCGCCCCACCCTGCGCCCGTCGCCAAGGCGACAAACGCCGGTTGATCAATGCCCGCCCGCTCGAGGCTGAGATTAAACTGCCAACGGATCGCCGCGTCTTGCGGGGCCAGACAAAAAGCCGCCAATGCATGCGCGGCCGATTCGCTCCAACGGTTTTGTTGCGCGAGGGCCGCCGCGAGGTTGGCGCGCGGGGCCGCATCACGGGGCGAAGCCACGAGAGCGCTGCGCCATGCCGCTTCGGCTTTCTTAAAGTCTCCCGCACGATACGCCTCGGCCCCAGCTTCGGCGCGCACCGCGAGAGGCAAGCACGCGAACACGAGCAGCGCAGCCCAAGGAAAGAGATTGCGGCGCAAGAATAGCGCGAGCAGCGGCACATCGGCCAAGGGCGCATCCGACAACGCGCCTTGCGCGCGCAACAACCAATCGGCGGGCAACGTCTGCGTCTCGCCATAGATCACGTGGTTGGCATCGCGCCAGAGCTGCGCCCACGACGAACCCGTGCGCACCTGCTCCAAGGCTCCGGCGATCTGCGCGGGCGTGGGCGAAGCCTCGGTGATCTCGGCAAACTCCGCCGCGGCATGCTGCCAGGCGCGGAGGTGTCGCACAATCTGAGCACGCGACAAGCTAGCGGCTCTATCGAGGTGCGCCAACTCCGCCTCGATGCGCGCGCGCGCTTCGCGACGACGACGTTGAGGATCGGTCGTGTAACGCCGACTCGCGGCCAAGCGGAACCACCACGCCACGACCACCACGAGCGGCACCACCACCAACAGCATCAAACTACTCGAGGCCAAGGGCGGCAACCCGAGGCGCGCGCCCGCGATGGGATCAAGCGGCAACGGCGGTGGCGCCATGGGCACCGGTACGCGGTCGGCACCGCCCGCGGTGGCGTTAACTGTGGCGGGCGGCGGAACGATGGTGCCCGGCGCAGCGGCTTCGCCGGTCACGGTGAGCGCCACGGATTCGCTCGTGAGCATCTGATAAGCGCCGACCTTGGGGTCGAAATACACGAAGCGCACCGGCCCGAGTTGATACGCGCCGGGC
>CAJAFD010000066.1 GCA_903938935.1 uncultured Opitutia bacterium | reverse complement strand
GGCGGGCGCGACGTCAGGGCCGCCGCGAGCGATGTTGTCCATCGCGAAGAACGGGTTTTTCGGCGCAGCCGTGGCGGTGGTCGTGAGGGCGACAGCGACCGCTAGAGCCAGGAACCGTACGGGCCGGATCATGCGAGGACGGCTTTGACGACTTCGCCGTGGACGTCGGTGAGTCGGTATTGGCGACCTTGAAATTTGAAGGTGAGCCGCGTGTGGTCGATGCCGAGGCAGTGCATGATCGTGGCTTGGAGGTCGTGAATGTGGACGGGTTTATCGACGACGTTGAAACCAAAATCGTCGGTGGAGCCGTGCGCCATGCCGCCTTTGATGCCGCCGCCGGCCATCCAGATTGAGAAGGCTTTGCCGTGGTGATCGCGGCCGTATTTGTCGCGGTTGGCGTCGCCTTGCGCGTAGGGCGTGCGGCCGAATTCGCCGCCCCAGATGACGAGCGTCTCGTCGAGGAGGCCGCGTTGCTTGAGGTCTTTGATGAGAGCGGCGCTGGCTTGATCGACGTCGAGGGCGAGCTTGGGCAGATGCTCGACGAGGCCGCCGTGGTGATCCCAATCGCGGTGATAAAGTTGAATGAAACGGACGCCGCGCTCGGCGAGGCGGCGCGCGATGAGACAGTTGCGCGCGAAGGAACCAGGCTCGTTCACGTCGGCGCCGTAGCTGTCGATTGTGGCGGCGGATTCGCCTTTGAGGTCCATGAGCTCGGGCACGCTGCGTTGCATGCGGTAGGCCATTTCAAATTGGCTGATGCGCGTCTCGATCTCGGGATCGCCGCTGCGGGCGAGGTTTTGACGGTTGAGATCGGCGATGCCGTCGAGCATCAAGCGTCGGCGCTCGCGGGTGAGGCCGGCGGGATCGTTGAGGTAGAGCACGGGCTCACCGGCGCCGCGAAATTGCACGCCCTGATGTTGGCTCGGCAGAAAGCCGCTGCCCCAAAGACGCGCAAGCAGGCCTTGGCCGGAGCGGGCTTTGTTGACCGAGAGCAACACGACGAAAGACGGGAGGTTTTCGTTGATCTTGCCCAGGCCGTAGTCGGTCCACGCGCCCATGCTCGGGCGGCCGGGGAGTTGACTGCCGCTTTGGAAAAACGTGATCGCGGGATCGTGGTTGATCGCCTCGGTGTGCATCGAGCGGATGACGCAAATCTCGTCGGCGATGCTGCGAGTGTGCGGGAGTAGGTCGCTGATGACGGTGCCGCTTTTGCCACCGGGTTTGAAGTCCCACTTGCTGGGTTGCACAGCGAAGCGCGCTTGTGAGGCAACCATGCCGGTGATGCGTTGGCCGCGGCGGATGGAGTCGGGCAGGTCTTCGTTGAAGCGCTGGCGCAGGACGGGTTTGTCGTCGAGCAAATCGAGGTGGGACGGGCCGCCGGATTGAAAGAGACAGATGACGCGTTTGGCTTTGGGCGCAAAGTGCGGTAAGCCGGGTAGACCACCGAGGCCGGCGGCGTGGGGCAAGCCGGGGTTGGCGGCGGGCTCAGCGGCCGCTAACGCGTCGCGGCCGAGAAGTTGCGCGAGTGCGGCGGTGCCGAGACCGAGGCCGGTCTTGACGAGGAAATCGCGCCGCGAGTGGAACTGTTCGTAATTGTGGCAGGACATGACGGGTCAGTTCTTGGTGATGGTTTCGTCGAGGCTGAGAATCATGCTCGCGACGGCGGTGGCGGCGGCAAGTTCGGCGGGAGGGAGGAGCGGATCCATGGGCGAAGCGCCCGTTTTCACGAAGGCGTAGGCGTCGGAGCCATGGGCGATGAAATCGGTGCGGAGTTGCGCGAGCGCGTTCGAAAGCACACGGATTTCCTTAGACTCCGGGCGACGTCCGGTGGCGAGGCGGAAGGCGAAGGCGACGCGGGCCGCATCTTCGTTGCCGCCTTCACGCAACATGCGCGTGCCAAGTTGGCGCGCGGCCTCGAGGTAGCCAGGCTCGTTCCACAACGCGAGGGCTTGAAGAGGCGTGTTGGTACGGGCGCGACGGACACTGCAGAATTCGCGATCAGGTGAATCGAAGGTCGTCATCGCGGGGTGCGGGATAGTGCGTTTCCAAAACGTGTACAAGCTTCGCCGATACAAGTCGGCGCCGGTGCTCACGCCCCATTTGGTGCCGGGATAAGGCGCGTCGACGACGATGCCTTCGTAGAGTTTTTCGGGTTGATAAGGGTAAACGCTCGGGCCGCCGAGATTGGGCGCGAGGAGGCCGGAGACAGCGAGGGCTTGGTCGCGGATCAGCTCAGCGGGCAATCGCACGCGCGGGCCGTGGGCGAGCAAGCGGTTTTCCGGATCACGGGCGACGAGCTCGGCCGTGGTGGCGCTGGACTGGCGGTAAGTGGAGGAGAGGACGATCGTCTTGAGCAGGGCTTTGACGTTCCAGCCGCCGTCGACGAAATCACGGGCCAGTGTGTCGAGCAGTTCGGGGTGGCTAGGCCATTCGCTTTGATAGCCGAAATCTTCGAGTGTTTTTACGATCCCGGTGCCAAAAAGCTGCGCCCAAAAACGATTCACGACGACGCGCGCGACGAGTGGGTGGTCGGGGCGGGTCAACCATTGCGCGAGGCCGAGGCGATTGCGCGGGGCGCCGACGGGCCAAGGTGCGATCAAGGTTTCGGGTACGCCGGGTTCGACGCGCTCGCCGGGTGCGTCGTAGTTGCCGCGGTTGAGCACGAAGGCGGGGCGCGGTTGCGGGAGTTCCTCCATCACCATCGTGGTGGGTAGGGTGCGTTGGAGCGCGAGATAGGAAGTCCAGACGGCGTCGCGTTTGGGCGCGGGGTTGAGCGCGGCGCTGAGCCAGGTGCGTTCGAGCGCGGTGGCGGTGGCAAGGTCGGCGTGGGCCCGCGCGCGCGGCAGGGCGCGGGCGGCAAAGTGCGCGTGGACTACGTCGGGATTGAGCGCAGTCGGGAAAGCGCGGACGTCGTCGAGCGCGCCGCGCCAGCGCACGCCGGCCTTCGCGTTGTCGGCGCCGATGAGAAAATCTTTTTTCGGCTGTTCGGAAATGACGCCGTCGTAAAGGACGCGCGTGGGGAGTTCGTGGCCGTCGATAAAAAAGCGGAGATTCGCGAAACTCCGGCCGCCCGTGTAACTGATGACGACGTGGCGCCAATCGCCGGGTTGAATCGCTGCGCCGACGGAGCGCACGATCAACGCGTAAACGGGGAGGCGATCGCTGAAGGTTACTTCGATCTCGCCGTCGATGAGACGAATTTCGCGACCTTTGCCGTAAGACGTATCGGCGGGCGAACCGAGATGATTGACGTTGGAAAAGAGTGCGACGTCTCGGGGATTTTCGGGGTCGGGTTTGAGCCAGAAAGCGAGCGACTGGCCGGTCTTGGCGGCGAAATCGAGTTTGGCGGCGGGAATGGTCGGTGCGGGTTTTTCGAGATCGGCGCGCCAGCCAGCTTCGGGGATTTCGGTGGTGGCGGCTGGGTTTTCGAGCAGGGTGATGCCGGGATGAGCGGTGGCGGTGGCGCGCGCAGCGGTGATGAGGGCTTCGAGGCGCGCCTGATCGGCGGGAGTCCAGCTCCAGGCGGCGCGGGCGGGGAGGAGTTGGGCGTCGAAGGCGGCGAGTTGGCGCTCGTGCGTGGCGAGCTCAGCTTGTTGGGCGCGCGTGGGCGCGGGGATCGTCGGAACGGCGTTGGCCACGCGGCCGTCTTCGCCGTGTTCGGGGACGTTGTTAAAAAACGCGGTGAGTTGGTAAAAATTTTTTTGGCGAATCGGGTCGAATTTATGGTCGTGGCATTTGGCGCATTCCATCGTGAGGCCGAGCCACGCCGTGCTGAGGGTGCGGACGCGGTCGGCGACGTATTCGAGGCGGTATTCTTCGTCGATGATGCCGCCTTCTGAACTGATGACGTGGTTGCGCGCGAAGCCGGTGGCGATGCGTTGCTCGAGGGTGGGCGAGGGCAACAGGTCGCCGGCGATCTGCTCGGTGATGAAGCGGTCGTAGGGGAGATTGGCGTTGAACGCGTCGATCACCCAATCGCGCCAACGCCACATGCTGCGCGAGGAGTCGTTATTAAAGCCGTGCGTGTCGGCGTAGCGGGCGGCGTCGAGCCACTCGATGGCTTGGCGCTCGCCGAAATGCGGGGACGCGAGCAGGCGATCCGTGGCGGCGGTGTAGGCGGCGTCGCCGCGTTTTTTCACGTCGGTGGAAAAAGCATCGAGTTCAGCGGGTGTGGGCGGAAGACCGACGAGGTCGAAGCTAGCGCGGCGCAGCCACGTCTCGGGCGTGGTGGCGGGCGCGGGGGAGAGTTTTTCTTTTTCGAGGCGGGCTAGGACGAAGTGATCGAGCGGCGTGCGCGGCCACGTGGCGGCATTGAGGCGCGGCAACGGCGCGCGTTGTGGCGGAGTGAAGGCCCAGTGTTTTTCGTAGGTGGCGCCCTCGCTGATCCAGCGGCGGATGAGCGCGATTTGTTCGGGCGTGACGTGCTTGTTAGCCGTCGGCGGCGGCATTTGCTCGTCTTCGTCTTTGGAGAGGAGGCGAAAAAGGAGTTCGCTTTGGTCGGGTTGGCCGGGGGCGATCACGAAGCGGCCGTCACGGTCGAGCGTGGCGTTAACACGCTCGTCGAGCCGAAGTTTGCCTTCGCGGTGATTGGCGTCCTGGCCGTGGCAGTAAAAACAATTTTCCGAAAGGATCGGCCGGATGTCGCGGTTGAACTCTAGTTTCTCGGGCGCGGCGGCGGCGCAGG
>CAJAFD010000065.1 GCA_903938935.1 uncultured Opitutia bacterium | reverse complement strand
TCGATTGGACGCCGGTTACGAAGGTTGTTTTTATCAGGTGCGAGATTTGCCTTTTGATCGAAGCGTAAATCCTCCGCCATCAAACGTGGCATGGCGCTGACTTGAACGCCTTGCATCCATTCAAAACGAGCATCGTTGCGATCGAGACCGGCAGCTGAGTTTTGTGCAGTAATCGATCGAGGCGTGTAAGCAGCAAAAGCAGGCTTCATGTCGCCATTTCTCGCCGCGACTGAAACGGTACGCGGCAAATCGCGAGGCTTATCCGCAAGACTTGAGACTGGGGTGAATTGCGTGCTCGCAATACTAGAGATTTCAGGCGCAAGCGCGGCCAAATTGGCCGAACCGTTTCCATTGCGCATGACCGCCACCACCGCAACGCAGGCGGCCGCAGCACAAGCAGCCGCAGCGTAAAAGCCAAAGCCCCAACGTGGAGCATCGTCGTCGAAGCTCACAACATTGGCGTCTGCGGGTGTGGCCGCAGTTTCCAGTGCAGACGTCTGAGCCAAGACCACACAGGCCTTCTGCATCTGGCAGTATTCTCGATAAATTTTGTAGCGCGCAGGATTGCGGGTGACTTCCGCTTCAAGCCGACGTGCGTCGACGGCGCTGATCTCGTGGTCGAGATAAAGATTAAGCAGTTCGATGAATTCAGCGTCGTTCATTTAAAATCTTCTCCTAGTTTTGATTTCAGGCTATCGCGGGCGCGAGCGATGCGGCTTTTGACCGTGCCTACAGAAATATTTAAAATCTCAGCAATCTCCTCGTAAGAAAGGTTCTTGATGTTTCGCAGTGTGAGAATTTCCCGATGTTTAGCACTGATTTTCTCCATGCCTTTGGCAATGCGCGCTACAAACTCGGTTGTTACCGTGATGTCGTCGGGCGTCTCCACCTCGGCTGGAATTATATCGGCCAAGGTCGTCTCATTATCGGCGCTGAGTGGAGCATCGAAGGAGACGGATTTATCGCGTTTGCGGCGCCACCAATACCAGTAGCGATTACGCGCCAAATTGGTCGCGATCTGATAGAGCCAGGTGGAAAACGCGGAATCACCCCGGAAATTCACGAGGCCACGATGCGCGCGAATAAACGCGTCTTGGGTGACTTCTTCGGCGTCTTGTTGATTGCGCAGGAGTTGGTGCACCATCGAATAAATCCGATCCCAATAACGTGTGACCATTTCATCGAATGCCGATTGGTCGCCATTTTTAAAGCGGGCTACCAAGGCATGATCCAGGGCAACTTCTTGAGCTTTTGAGGACATACGTTCTGCCTCTTTCTGATGCGTGTACTGTTCGATTGTTCCCAATTTCTTTAACGGAGTCCCTGCAGATAGCTCCTCGCTTTACGCGCGGTCAATCGAGACTGCAACGTCGCGGAGAAATTTCTTGCCAAGCCCAGCGCGCGCTACCCATTTTCCGCAGTTCCATCGGTCTAGGGCTGGTAGCTCAACGGTAGAGCAGCATCCTTTTAAGTTGTTGGTTCCGGGTTCGAATCCCGGCCAGCCCACCACCGGTGAGCATTATTTTAAGACAGGCGAACCTAGGCGGCGCGACTACGCGCTGGACGTTGGCATTATCGAATAGCAGAAACCTTTCTAAATTTCTTGCCGCGCCAAATGCTTGGGCCAATAGCTTAATCAGCTTATTTTATCTAAATCCACGCCATGAAACTTGTTTCGAAGCATTTCCTCCTCCTCGCTCTCAGCGCGACCGTCGTTTTAAGCGGCTGCGCCAAGAAACCGGTACGTCCGGACCCGAGCGCCACGCTGATCGGTCCCAACACCGGCGGTAACATCAACCCCCAAGATGTCGCCACTACGGCGGATCAAAACTCCGGACTGCAACAGCGCCTTGGCGATGGCGTCATTGACGATGGCCGGACCATCCGTGGTTTACTCGGCGCGGTCTATTTTGAATTTGATCGCTCGGATATCTCAAAACCGGACGAGCGCGCGAAACTTAAAGCAGCCAAAGAATATTTGGAAAAAAATCCCGACCAGCGTCTTCTCCTCGAAGGTCACGCTGACTGGCGCGGCACCTCCGAATACAACCTTGGCCTCGGCGATCGCCGCGCGAATGCGGCCAAAAAATACCTCGAGACCCTCAACGTCTCGGTCGATAAACTAGAAACGCTTTCCAAGGGCAGCGAGGAATCTAAGAAGAGCGGAACCGATGATGAAATGAAGAAAGATCGCCGCGTCGAATTAGTGATCATCAAAAAGCAGTAATCGATCAACCTTCGACCCTTTAAAAAAGCCCCAGCTTTATCAGCTGGGGCTTTTTCGTGCGCATTCGATAATGCTCAAATCTTGGCTATTGTATGTCTCAACGCACGCCCGCCAAATCGGCGAAAATTCTCTCGGTTGTCTCGATGCCTTTCTTCATGACGTCCAAATTGAAACTCTCATTAGGCGCATGGAGGTTATCCTCGGGCAGGAACAGGCCAAACATCACGGAATCCAACCCGGTCACGCGCTTGATGTCGGCGATGATGGGCACGCTGCCACCTTCACGCAGATAAAGCGGCGCACGTCCCCAAACCGCGCTGATCGCCGTGTCGGCAGCTTGGAAGGCACGCGCCAATACTGGAGATTGATCCCTCGGAGTGTTTGAGCGTCCTGGCGGCACCACTACGTAAGGGTCGCCTTTGTGTTGATCGATGAACTCCAATTTCACCCCCTTAGGCGTGCGGGCACGGATCGCGTCCATGACGAGTTTTTTGATTTTATCTGGCTGCTGATTGGGCACGAGACGGCAGCTGATTTTGGCAAAGGCTTTGCTAGGGATGACGGTTTTTGTGCCTTCACCCTGATAACCGCCGCCGATGCCGTTGAATTCTAGCGTCGGTTGAAAACGCGAGGATTCAAACGGTGAAAAGCCCGGCGTGGTGTAAAAGGTGTCGATGCCAAGGAACTCCGCATAAGCTTTTTCGTCGGCTCCGAGTTTTCTTAATTCATCGCGTTCCCATGGGTGCACATCGAGCACATCATCGTAGAAGCCGGGTACATTTACGCGGCCATCCGGTGTATGCAGTGTGGCGATAATTTCCGCCAGAGCTTGAATCGGATTAAGCAACACGCCGCCGTGCAAACCCGAGTGCAGATCCCCTTTTGCGCCCGTGATCTGTACATCGAATAGAGTTAACCCACGCAGTCCGCAGGTGAGCACGACCTGGTGTTCGTTGGGCAAAGCGGTGTCCGACAGGTAAACGAAGTCGGCTTCGCGCAAACGATCTTTGTATTTTTCTAAAAATTTCGGGAAACTGGGGCTGCCCATTTCTTCTTCGCCTTCGATGAGAAACGTGATGCGCAACGGCAGATCGGGGTGCTTTTCAAGCAGGCGCGCGATGGCGGTGATATTGGTCATCAACGGGCCTTTATTATCCGCCGCCCCACGGCCATAAATGCGATTGCCCCGCAC
Source organism: uncultured Opitutia bacterium (assembly GCA_903938935.1). GTDB lineage: Bacteria > Verrucomicrobiota > Verrucomicrobiia > Opitutales > Opitutaceae > Tous-C4FEB. The sequence goes on along the minus strand of CAJAFD010000065.1, from coordinate 4,847 downwards.
CGTAGGTTCAAACGCTGGCGTCGTCCAAAGATTCAACGGATCGGCCGGTTGCACATCGTAATGCCCATAGACGACGACATGCGGCCAAGCTGGATTGGTGCCGCGACTGGCCAGAATGATGGGGTGTAGGTCCGTCGCGACGACCTCGACGCTGAATCCCATCGAGCCAAGTAAGTCTGAGACGAAGTTCTGCGCCCCGCGCATGCCTTCGCGAAATTTGGAGTCGGCGGAAACCGAGGGATGACGGATGAATTCTTTGAGTTTTTCTACCGGGTCGAACATGCCGAGACGTTGGAGGCGATCCGCGCGGACCGCCAACCGGAAATCGTCAGACCGTTGATTAATGCTTAAAATGACGAGAGCCGGTAAAGACCATGGCCAAACCACGGGCATCGGCCGCCGCGATCACCTCGGCATCACGGACAGAACCACCGGGTTGAATCGCGCACGTCGCCCCAGCTTCCGCCGCCGCGATCAAACCATCAGCGAACGGAAAAAGGGCTTCACTCGCCACGATCGAGCCGCGCAGATCCAGGCCCGCCTCGCCCGCTTTCCACACCGCGATGCGCGAGCTATCCACTCGCGCCATCTGGCCGGCGCCGACGCCGAGGGTTTGTTCGCCGCGGCAGTAAACAATCGAGTTCGATTTGACGTGTTTGCCGACTTTCCAGCCAAACAGCATGGCGCTCCATTCCTCGGCCGTGGGTTGACGCTGGGTCACAACCTTGAATTCACGCACGTTGCCGAGGGTGCGATCGCGGTCTTGCACCAGCACGCCTCCGATCACCGAGCGAATTTCCTGCAACGCCTCCGCACCCATCCCGGCCTTGGCAATCATGAGGCGCAGGTTTTTCTTTTTGGCAAAAATAGCGAGCGCCTCGGCGGTGAACCGCGGGGCAATGATGACCTCGGTAAAAATCTCGGCAATTAACGTGGCGAGATCGGCCTCGAGCGTGCCGTTGACGATGATGATGCCGCCAAAAGGGGCTTGCCGGTCCGTCGCGTAGGCTTTGTCCCAAGCCTCAAGCAGTGTATCCGCGCTGGCCACACCGCAGGGATTGGTGTGCTTCAAAATCGCGACGGTTGGGCGCTCAAACTCACCGATGAGGTAGGTAGCGGCGGTAATATCCAAAATATTATTGTAGCTCAGCTCCTTGCCTTGGAGCTGTTCGTAATGCTCGTGAAAAGTGCCGTAGAGCGCCGCGTGTTGATGCGGGTTTTCGCCGTAGCGCAGGTTTTGTGCTTTTTTCCAGGAAAGTGAAAGCGTACCCGGCAGACCGCTCAGCGCCTCGAGGTCGGGGGCTTCAGCTTGAGCCGCCAAATAACTCGCGATGGCCGCGTCGTAGCTGGCGGTACGCTGAAACACCTTGAGCGCGAGGTGACGTCGCAGGTCATTGAGAACTTCGCTCCCCTCGCCCGCGGTCAGCGCGTTCAGTACGGTGGCGTAATCACCCGGATCACACACGACGGTGACGCTCGCGTGATTTTTGGCCGCGCTGCGCAACATGGAAGGCCCGCCGATATCGATGTTCTCGATGGCTTCCTCGAATTCGACGTGCGGTTTGGCCACCGTGGCCTCAAAGGGATAAAGATTCACCACCACGAGGTCGATCAGCTCGATCTGATTTTCACGCGCTTGGTCGAGGTGTTCCGGTTTATCGCGGCGGCAAAGGAGACCGCCGTGGATTTTGGGGTGCAGCGTTTTCACGCGTCCTTCCATGATTTCAGGAAACCCGGTGTGGTTGCCCACTTCAGTGACGGGCAGGCCTTTTTCCGCGAGCAATTTGGCGGTACCGCCAGTCGACAGGAGCGTGTAACCGTGCGTTCGCACCAGCGCCGCCGCGAATTCTACCAGACCCTGTTTGTCACTGACGGAAAGAAGCGCGTATTTAGCCATGCTGCGTTTTTTGCGCAGGCCGACGATGCGCCGCAAGCCCGAAGCGGAGTTTTGTCCGCCGCAGCGCATGCTTGCTCGTGGTGGGATTGCGCGTCAGTTATACATCGTGTCCTGCAGTTCCTACGAAATCCCCGGTCTCTCCGCTTCTCTCGATAAAATCACTTACCATCACGGTGGTGTTAGTCTGCCCATGGAGAAGCCGCATGCGTTTGTTTATTTTGTGACGATTCACAACAGTTCCGAACACACGGTCACCTTGCTCGGCCGCAAATGGGTCTTGGAGCACGCGGACGGTTCGCATCTAGTGATCGAAGGTGATAAAATCATCGGCGAAACGCCACGCCTCGCCCCCGGGGAACGCTTCTCCTACAACAGTTACCACGTGACTGGTTGTGAAGCTCGAGCCACAGGTTCTTTTCACGGGGTCGACGAAACCGGACGCAAAATCCACGTCGTGCTGCCGCCTTTCGAGCTCAAGATCCCGGTTTAAATCGGCGAACGCGCCCTTTTTCTGCGTCATTTGCTACTGCGGCGCGAGGCAAGCGGGCTAACTTGAAAATTCGTTCTCGTTCTCGTCGGCGATCTCGTGTTGGCTGATCCTTTCATGAAGTTAACAGACCTCAACCGCGTGGGTGGCATCGGTGCCAATTCGATGTTCATCGAGCTCGGCGAACTCCGCATCGTCATCGACTGCGGCCTCAATCCTAAAGAGGTCGGCCGTGCCGCCTCTCCCGATCTTTCGCTGATTCGCGATAAGCCTCTCGATCTCATCATCATCACGCACTGTCACTTGGACCATATCGGCAGCTTGCCGGTCCTGATGCGCGAGCATCCCAACACCCCCGTGTTGATGACGACCTCCAGCCGCATGCTCATCGAGCGCATGCTCCACAATTCCGCCAACGTGATGATGCGCCAACGCGAAGAGGCCAACATCCCCGATTATCCGCTTTTCACCCACGAAGAAATCGATCGCTGCGGCAAACGCATGATCGGCTTGAATTTCAATCAAGCTAAACATTTCCGCGGCGCCAAAGACGAAATCGAGATCGTGTTCCATCCCGCCGGCCACGTCGCCGGCGCCGCCGCCGTCGAACTCGTCTACAAACACCGCGCCATCTTTTTTACCGGCGACGTCCTTTTCACCGATCAACGCACGCTCAAAGGCGCGCGCTTCCCCGCCGGTCATTTTGACACCGTTGTCACCGAAACCACGCGCGGCACCACCGAACGTCCGCTCGGCAAGAGTCGCTCCGAAGAAATGCTCCGCTTGGTCGCCAGCATCAACGACACCATCCAACGCGGCGGCTCCTTCCTCATTCCCGTTTTCGCTCTCGGTCGTATGCAGGAAGTCCTGACGATTATCCACGACGCCCGCAAATTCGGCAAACTAGTCGACTTCCCCATTTTTGCCTCCGGTCTCGGGATGGACCTCGCCGATTATTTCGACGAAATCAGCCGCAAGACCAAGCACGTCCAATTCAACCGCGGCATTATTAAAGATCTCAAAATCAAACCCACGCCACGCAAACTCGTGGCCGGTCAAGATCCCGGTCAAAACGCCTTGTACATCATCAGCTCCGGCATGCTGGTCGAGCGCACCCCCAGTTACACCCTCGCCTCCGGCCTTTTGGGTAATGCGCGCAACACCATCGGTTTCGTCGGCTACTGCGACCCGGAAACGCCTGGCGGCGAACTCCTCGCCTCTGCCCCCGGCGACACCTTCCTCTTCAAAACCGCCAACGTTAAAACCAAAATTAAAGCCCGCGTGGAACGCTTTGAACTCAGTGGCCACGCCGATCGCGAAGAGCTTGTGCAATTCGCCGTCCAGACTGAAGCGCGCAGCGTCGTCCTCACCCACGGTGACCCCGCCGCCCGCGCTTGGTTCATGACGCAGCTCAAAGCGCAGATGCCCAACAGCACCATTCTCGACCCCGTTCCGCTCCAAACCTATCAGGTTTAAGCCAACGCGCCGCGACGCATCCGCATCCCCGCACCTCGCAAAAGCCGGCCGCAACGCCGGCTTTTTTGTTAGCTCTGCACCAACTCCCGCAAACGCGCCGCCACGATGGGCCCACCGGCGATGTAAACGATCCGACCCATTTTCAGATCAAACGTCCGCATCGGCAATTGCGCGCCATTGATAAACGTCACCTCACCGCCGGCCGCCCGCACCAGCGGAATCGCCGCCGCTAAATCCCATATCTTCACATTGAAATCCACGCAACCATCGAACAAACCGGCGGCCACATAAGCCAGATGCAAGGTCGCGCTGCCCAGCCCGCGAATCTTAAATTGCGCGAGGACCGACTGCGTCGCCGGCAACCAAGCTGGATCGAATGGCCGATGAAATCCCACAATGCTTTCGCGATGTGGCGCCACATTAAGGACCGATACCACACGCTCGCCATCATGCATCCCAAATCCCGGACCACCGTGCATCAACACTCGCCGACTCAAATCATACACGACGCCGTAAATCGGCTCACCGCGTTCACACAACGCCAATGAAATCGCGCAGTGCGGAATCCCGAGCGCGAAATTATTGGTCCCATCAATCGGGTCCAACACCCAAGAAAACGTCGCGCGCACGGGAATGGCCGCTCCCGACTCCGCCAATTCCTCGCTGAAATACTGGTCATCAGGAAACTGTGCGGCCAACTCGCGAAAAATGTTTTCCGAGATGGCGACATCGACCGCCGTCACGCGCGTGCCGTCACTCTTCCAGCGACTTTCAGCCCGACCAAATTCGGCGTGCAACAAAGCCGTCTGCGCAGTGACCGCGCGTTTCGCCGCCTCACTCCGTATCACGATTTCATCGTTCGCCATCCCTGCACCAAACACACCAAAAGCCCACAGACCAATTCATTTTGTGAATCCCTCGGGGAAAACCCACCGAGTCCCCTCCTCGCCCACCGTGTCCGCCTAATCTCGTTTTCGGCCGCCCAGT
>CAJAFD010000064.1 GCA_903938935.1 uncultured Opitutia bacterium | reverse complement strand
GCGGCCGCCGCGCACACACCCAATTCGAGCGCCCGCGCCATCGGCCATTCCTCGTGCAAACCAAGCAAGATACCCGAAGCCAGCGCATCACCCGCGCCCGCTGTACCCGCGATCGAAGCCGCCGGCACGCGCACCGACGTTTGCCACACGATCTCGCCGCGCACCGAACAGGCGCAAACGCCTTCGGGAAAATGCAAAACGACCCAAGCGCGCACGCCGCGCGCGATGAGCGCCCGTGCCGCACGTTCAACCGCGCCGCGATCCAGCGTCGCCGCGCGCCCGAGCGCGATGCCCGTGAGTTGTTCGGCCTCGTAGTCGTTGACGAAGAGCACATCGACTTCCGGCAAAACCGGCGCGACGTGCGTGGGAAAACGTCCCGCCGATTCGCTCACGCAATCGACCGAGGTCAACAAGCCCGCCGCCCGTGCCCGTGCGAGCACTTCGACCGCCGCGGGCCGGCCGTCAGCGCCAAGGGTGTCGAGCGTGTCGAGGAGCAACAGATAACCGAGGTGAAACCATTTCGCCTTCGTCGTCGTGAAATCAAAATGCGCGGGCGCGAGCTTCGCGTTAGCCCCGCGCTGATGGAAAAACGTGCGTCGGCCCGTCGAGCTTACCGTCATCACGTCAGTGTAACTGGTCGCGACATCGTGCGCGCGGCGGAGCTGGGTCGGGTCGATACGGTGCGCGGCGCAATCGGCTAAAATCGCGCGGCCGTCGGCGTCGTCCCCGACGAGCCCGATGGCCTCAAGCGGAAACCCCGCTCCGAGGCGCGAGAGATTTTTGAGCAAGTTGTAAGCGGAGCCGCCGTTGCCGTCGGACTGAGACAGGATGGAAGCGAGCGCGTCTTGCGGCGGCCAGTTGTCGAGGAGTTTGACGTGATCAACGATCCAATTGCCGCCTGAGATGATACCGGAGCGATGCATGATAAAATGGGGATGAATTATGATGGAGGGTGCGAGAACGATGAAGGCCGATGAAATTTAGCCAACCGAGACCACGCTTTGATCGCGCTGGCTCGTAAGTGCGGCCGCCCAGATTTCGTGGTGTGCGACGGCCTCGTCGGGCGTGGCGCAGCCGAAGCGATCGCCAAGTAATCCGGCGCGCTCGGCGAGAAACGCCGCCCACATTTGCTGCAAAATATCCGGAAAGCCCGGCTCGAAAATATGGCCCGTGATGGTCTTAAACGGCGTACCGAAACCGAGATCGGTTTTCTCCCACCACTGCTCCTTGTCGCGACGGAAGAGCCAGAGTGTCTTGGGCTCCTTGGTGGAAAAACGCACGCCGCGATCCGTCCCGAGCGCTTCAAAGATCCACGTGTTGGTCTCGGTCGGCGCGAGGCGTTTCATCTCCAGCGTGAGCGGAACATCGTGCCCGCCGATCTGCGCATTCGTGTGCAGCGCGGCGTTGTCCCAAGTATCGCAGGCGGCGACCCCGCCTTTACCGTCGGGCCGCTCGGTGTAAATTTTTTGGAGCTGCGCGTAAACGCGCGTTGGCATCCAACCCAGCCGCAGGGGCAAGTGCGCGACGTGGAGCCCCAGGTCATTCATCACGCCCGCCGCGCCGCAATACGCGCTCTGGCGCTTCCAGTTGATCGGTTTGGCCGGATCGAGATCACTCGAGTGCAAGAATGCACAGCGCACTTCAATGATGCGCCCGAGCGCACCGCTGCGCGCGAGTTGATACGCACGCTGCACGCCGGGCAGAAACGGAAACTCCGAGGAAACGCGGACAAAACGCCCAAGCCGTTTCGCCTCGTCGCGGATGCGACGCGCCGCCGCGAGATCAATGCCGAAGGGTTTCTCCGCGAAGAGATCTTTGCCCGCCCGCAGTACATCGAGATAAATGGCTTCGTGCAGATGATGCGGCACGGCGACGTAAACCGCGTCGATATCGGGACGTGCGAGCAGCGTGCGGTGGTCGGTATCGAAGTGACGCACGGTCGGCACTTGGCGGAACCAATCGAGCGCCGCGGCATTGACGTCGCACACCGCGACGAGCTCGGGCCGCACCGGACAATCCAGCAACGCGAACCAGCGGCCAAAGGCACTGGCGACTTCTCGGCCCATGAGGCCGGCGCCAATGACCGCGACGCGCACCGGTTGAGCCGAAGCAGTGACAGATGAAGGCGTGGTGCTCATGCGAGAAATTTCAAAGCCGCTTCGGGTGAAACACCGTCGTGGACGACCGCCATCAACGCCCGCGTGATTGCGGCGGGACGCGGGTGTTGAATGATGTTGCGACCATAAACAATGCCCGCGGCACCTTGCGCCATGAGCGCCGCCGTGCGCGCAAGAATCTCTGCTTCGGGCGCCTTGCTCCCGCCGCGCACGAGAACCGGCACGCCGCCGGCGGTCTCGATGATTTTGTGATAAATCGAAACATCATCCGTCGGATCAGCTTTGATGATGTCGGCCCCGAGTTCCACCGCTTGGCGCACGAGCGGAATGATTTTCACCGGATCTCCGTCGACCATGTAGCCACCGGCTTTGGCGTTGGGCTGGAAAACCAGCGGCTCAATCATGAGCGGCATCCCGTAGTGATCGCAGAGCGGTTTGAGCGTGCAGATGTTTTGGATGCACTGGTCGGTAACCTCTGGTTGATCCGGAATCCGGAAAAGATTTACGACGACGCAGGTCGCATCGAGCCGCACGGCTTGAAGCACGGGCTCGGCGATGAGCCGCGAAAATAACGTGAGCGGCAGCTGGGTGCCGTAGACGTTGGCGACATCAGTGCGCAGGACGAGGGCGGGTTTGCCGCGCACGGGCAGTTTTTGGAGATGCGCGGCCTGACCGAGCGTGAGTTGGATCGCATCGGGCGCAGCATCGACCAAAGCGGCGATGGCGCGGGGCAGATTTTCAATACCAGCGAGAAACGAAGGTTCGTTAAAAAATCCGTGATCGAGCGCGACGTCGAAGCAGCGACCGGTCTTGGGGTTGAAGAGACGATGGAGGCGGGCGGTTTTCATAGTTTAAAAAATTAAGCTGAGGTGGATTGGGCGACGACGTGAAGTTTTACACGGTGGCGTTTTAACGCGGCACGGATTGCAGGCGCCGGCATTTGGTCGGTGACGAAATCCGAAAATGCGCTCCATGCGGCGAAGCCGATCGGCGCTCGTTGCATCCATTTGGTGTGGTCGGCGAGCAAGATCGCCCGGCGAGAGCGCGCGATGACCTCACGTTTGATGGCCGCTTCGAGCAACTCCGTGGTGCTCGCGCCATCCGTCGCGTCGAGCGCCGAGGCCCCGACAAAAACAAGATCGAAACGCAGATGACTCAGCCAATCCATCGCCAGACTGCCGACGAGGGCGCGGCTGATTTCCCGCATCTCTCCGCCCACCGAGATGAGCGCGGCCTTGCCCGCGCGACGGACGTTCAGCAACGGCAACGAGTTGGTGAAAATCGTGAGATCATCGCGCTCCAGCAACAGCCGCCCAAGTTCGAGGGTGGTCGTGCCTGCATCGACAAAGACCGTGGCGCCCGACGGCACCAGACCCAGGGCAAGTTCGGCCAGACGAGCTTTGGCCTTGGTGGCGGCGCGCGCCTTCCGCTCAAAGGCCGGTTCGCCCGCGTGAAAAGCGGCGTGCAAAACCCCGCCGTGCGTGCGAACGAGTTTCCCCACGCGTTGGAGGTGGGCGAGATCGCGCCGCAACGTCGCCGCCGAAACCCCGAGCTCGCGCTGCAAAGTGACGACGCTGGCTTGGCGCCGCTGCTCAAGCAGCGCGGTGATCTTCAATTGGCGTTCATGAGCGAACATTTTTGATTGAGCTCAAACGAGCACAAACGCTCATACGGGTTCAGCAAGGGAAATCCTGTGAACCGCTAATCGTTTATATCGATGGGGCGCCCGCGCTGAGGTTAAAACCCGACATTTCTGCCAGTCCTCCCCTGCGACCGCGCATCGCCGCTGAACTTCGCGCTGCTTCGGCTAAAACTGGCGGAGAGGGAGGGATTCGAACCCCCGGTGACCTTTCGGCCACACCTGATTTCGAGTCAGGCGCGTTAGACCACTCTGCCACCTCTCCGGCGCAAGAGAGCGAAACGTAGG
>CAJAFD010000063.1 GCA_903938935.1 uncultured Opitutia bacterium | reverse complement strand
CAGTTGAGTGTGCGCGGAATTTTCGGGGCGGTGCAACTCCGGGCGTTACAGCGGGGTGGGCTTCGGCTAGCTCTAAGCTATGACTGAGTCGCAACTCCATCTCGCAAACGTAAAACGCTCAGGCGAAATTCTGACCGCTGCGTTGGCCGGTCGCGCGCCTAAGATCGCGATCATTTTGGGTTCGGGCCTCGGTGGACTCGCGGATCGCATCGAGCGAGCCGTGACGGTTCCCTATGCGGAGTTGCCGGGATTCCCCGTGTTGACGGTGATGGGCCACACGGGCGCGTTGGTCGCGGGATTGCTCAATGGTGTGCCGGTGATCGTGCTCAAGGGCCGGAAACATTTTTACGAGACCGACGACCCGTATCCGCTAAAAACGATGGTGCGGACCTTGCGCGCGGTGGGCGTGGAGACGTTATTTTTGTCGAACGCGGCGGGCAGTTTGCGCGCGGCGATCGGCGTGAGTCAGCTGATGTTGATTACGGATCATATTAATTTCCTCGGCCTGAATCCGCTGACGGGCGCGAACGACGAAAGCTTCGGCCCGCGCTTTTTTGGGATGAGCGACGCTTGGGATCCGCAATTATCGGCAAAAATCTCGGCTGCGGCGGCGCAGGAAAAAATTCCGCTGCATCGTGGTGTTTACCTCGCGTTTCGCGGCCCGTCGTTTGAGACGCCGGCGGAAATCCGCATGGCGCAAATTTGGGGCGCGGATGCCGTCGGGATGTCCAGCGTGCCTGAGTGCCTGATCGCGCGGCATTGCGGCCTCAAGGTCGTCGGCGTGTCGTGCATCACCAACATGGGTGCCGGTCTTTCCGATGAAAAACTCACGCACGCGCACACGCTCGAAAATGCCGCCAAAGGCGCGGCGGATTTCGAGCGACTCGTGAGCGCGGCGGTGCCGTTGCTGGCCGGTTGACGGCGCGGTGGCTTCAGCCCGCGTGTGGGTGCTGATAGGGTGCGCGGTAGGCGCGCTTTAGTAACTTCGCGGCGGCGGGAGAATTGGTGATTTGCTCAGTCTGAGCGTCCCACGTGAGGCGGTCGCCGGTTTCGTAGGCGATCATCGCGAGTTTGACGGCGCTCGTGGAAAGATGCGCGTCGGCGATGGTGCCGCTAGGGGCTTTGCGTTGGCGCACGCCCTCGAGAAATTCACCGAGGTGTATGGCGCTCATGTCGCCTTTGACTTCGCGGACTTGGCGCTCGGCGCCTTTGGCGCCGGGTAGGTGAATCCATTTCGTATCGGAGACGAAAATCGTGCCTTTTTCGCCGTAGAAAAAGATACCGTTATTGAATTCGGGCGTGAGTTCGGCTGAACCCCAGTGGCGGTGGCGCCATGTGACGGGACAGCGCGCAAATTCGAAATGCGCCGTGAGCGTGTCAGGCGTGGTGATCTTACCTTGGAGTTGATAGAGTCCGCCGGTGGCGCTGATGGAGCGCGGGGCGGTTTCGTTGAGGATGAAGCGGGTCGCGTCGATCAGGTGGATGCCCCAATCGAAGAGGTGGCCTTGGCCGTAAGCTTTTTCGAGGCGCCAATTTTTATGGCCGACTTGGGCGCTGTAAGGAATGAGCGGGCCGGGGCCGCACCACAGTTCCCAATCAAGCGAAGGTGGCGGTGTAACGGGCGCGGGGTTGGCGGTGCCGGCGGTGAAATGAATCTGCGCGTCGACGTTGACGATGCGGCCGAGCGAGCCGGCGGCGATGAAGTCGCGGACCGCGTGAAAGGCGGCGCTTTGGCGACGTTGAAAACCAATTTGCACGATGCTGCGGCTCTTGGCGGCCGCATCGACCATCGCGCGGCCCTCACGGATGTCGTAGGCGAGAGGTTTGTCGCAATAGACGTCGATGCCACGCTGCACGGCGGCGATGAAGGGTAACGCGTGCCACTGGGGCGGCGTGGCAATGATGACGCCTTCGAGCCCGGGCGCGGCGAGAAGATCGGCGTAGTGTTTGAACGTGAGCGGCCGCGAACCTTGGAGTTTTTCAATCTCCACGGCGGTGCTGGCGAGGTGTTCGCTGTCGATATCGCAGAGGGCGATGATCTGAGCGCCACCCGCTTTGAAGGCGGCCTTGACGTTGACCATGCCCCACCAGCCGCAACCGATGAGGCCGAGTTTAACCGTGCGTGGGGCGGCGGTCGCGGGTGCGGTCGAGGCCGAGGTCTCGGCGGCGTGGGTACGAAGAGCGGAAAGGGCAGTCGCGCCGAGGGCGGCGCTGCCGAGGAATTGACGGCGGTTGAGGGGTTTCACGAGACGAGTTTCTAAAGATGAGGGGTTGGCGGAAAGTTAATAATTTGGCGTCGTGCGGGAGTTGGGGGTGGATCGGGGACGTGGAATTTCCGTTTGCCCCGAGCGGTGCTGCGTGGATTGTCGAACCTTCCATGAGCGACACTCCTCTTGATATTTCCCACGACCAGCATGCCGTGCGGCGCCAAAAGCTCGCCGAGATGCGCGCCGGGGGCTTCGACCCGTTCCGCGCCAGCGTGGCGCAGACGCATTTTTCGCAGGACGCGATCAAGCTCCACGTTGCCGGCCAAGATAACACCGTGACCGTCGCGGTCGCGGGCCGACTCGTCACGATCCGCGACATGGGCAAGAGCCAGTTCGCGAAGATTCTCGATCAACAAGGTCAGATCCAAATCTACGTGAAGAAAGACGTCGTGGGCGACGAAACCTACGCGATGTTCAAGAAGATCGACCTCGGCGACATCATCGGCGTGAAGGGCACGCTCTTTGTCACGAAGACCGGCGAGGTCACCGTGCGCGTGGAAACGTGCACGCTCGTCGCGAAGGCGCTGCGGCCGTTGCCCGAAAAATGGCACGGGCTGAGCGATGCGGAGCAAGTTTATCGTCAGCGCTATCTCGATCTGATCGTAAACGCCGAGTCGCGGGCGCGGCTGCTCTTGCGCTCGAAAATCGTGTCGCACATCCGCCGGTTTCTCGACGCGCAGCAATTCATCGAAGTGGAAACCCCCGTTTTGCAAAGCGTCGCCGGCGGCGCGGCGGCGCGTCCTTTCCAGACGCACCACAATGCGCTCGGCGTGGATTTCGTGCTCCGCATCTCGCTCGAACTTTACCTCAAGCGCATGCTCGTCGGTGGCTTTGACCGTGTGTACGAGATCGGCCGCAATTTCCGCAATGAAGGCGTGTCGCGCCGCCACAACCCTGAGTTCACTATGCTCGAGGTTTATCAGGCTTACAGCGACCACCGCGGGATGATGACGCTCATCAAAGACATGCTCACGTCGCTCTGCCGTGATGTCCTCGGCACGACCAAGATCAAGCACGCCGCGAGCGGACAAGAGATCGACTTCGGCGGCGAATGGCGCGAAGTGAATTACAAAGACCTCATCCGCGAAACCACGGGCGACGCGGAGTGGTTTGCCCGCAGCAAGGCCGAGAAAATCGCCGGCGCCGAGAAACTCGGTCTCCACGTCGATCCGAAATGGGAAGAGTTCGAGATCACCAACGAAATTTTCTCCAAGAAAATCGAACCCACGCTGATCCAGCCGACCTTCGTCATGAAACTCCCCAAGGAGTTGTGCCCGTTGGCGAAAATCAGCCTCGATGATCCGACGACCATTGATGTTTTCGAACTCACCATCGGCGGCATGGAAGTTGCGCCCGCTTACTCCGAGCAGAACGATCCCGACGTGCAGCGCGCGATGTTTGAAGCGCAGGCCGGCGAGGAAAAGCAAAACATCGATCAAGATTTCCTCCTCGCGCTCGAACATGGTATGCCGCCCGCCGGTGGCATGGGCGTGGGTATCGATCGGTTGTGCATTCTGCTCACGGGCGCAGAAAGCATCCGCGACGTAATTCTCTTCCCGCAGCTCCGTCAGCGCGGTGAGGTGAAAATCGAAACGGTTGCTCCGGTTGCGCTCGATAAAGTCTTCGCGGCGCCGAAACCGACCGCCTAGTTCTCCGTGCCCTGGTACCTTTACCTCGCTCTGAAACAACTCTTCCCCACGGGGCGGAAGTTTCCGTTTTTCACGGCGATCTCGGTGCTGGGCGTGGCGTTGGGCGTCGCGCTGCTCGTGATTTCCACGAGCGTGATGGGCGGATTTGGCTACGAAATCCGTCGCATGATTGTGGATACGCAGGGCGAAGTCCAAGTCCGCGCCGATGGCCTGATCAATGATTCGGTGGGCTTGCAAGCGCGCCTCGCGGCGGTCCCGGGCGTGGTGGCTACGACGCCGTTTGCCGAAGGCGTCGTGATGCTCGAACACGAGCGCAAACCGGCGTATCCCGCGATGCAAGGCATCGACGTGAATCGCGTGGGCGCGGTTGTCCCGTTGGAGAAATTCATCCGACTCGGACGCCTCGAAGATCTCGACGATGACTCGGTGATTCTCAGCTCCAAACTTGCGCTGTCGATTGGCGCGCGCCTCGGCAGCAAGGTCGAAGTGTATTCGCCGTTGTTGCTTGAGAAATTAAAAAACGACGAAGTTTTTTTGCCGCGAGAATTGCGCGTCGTTGGCATTTTCGAGGTCGGTCACCAACAGCTCGATAGCTCAGTCGTGCTCGTGACGTTGCGCCAGATGCAGGAACTCTACGGGCTCGGCGGCGCGATCCACGGCATCAACGTCAAGATCGCGCCGAAGGCCGACGCCGACGCGGTCGCGAGTCTCATTAACGCCTCGCTGCCGCCCGCGGCCCGCGCCCATGCGCGTTCTTGGATCGAGGCGAATCAAGATTTTCTCTTCATTCTGCAGCTCGAGAAGAACATGATTTTTTTCCTGCTTACGTTTATCATCATCGTGTCGGCGTTTTCTGTAACGAGCTCGCTGTTGATTTCGGTCGTGCGGAAAACCCGCGAGATCGGCCTGCTCGGCGCACTCGGCGCGGAGCCGCGGCAGGTGGCGGCGTGTTTTTGTTTTCAGGGCCTGTTGATCGGTTCAGCGGGGACGCTGGCCGGGCTCGCGCTCGGTTTTGGGACGTTGCATTTTCGCAACGCACTCGTCGAAGGCTTCACGCGGCTCACGTCGAGTGAGGAAGTGCTCACGCGTTTTTATCAATTCAGCCAATTGCCGGCGCATACGGCGGTGGGCGACGTCATCATGATCGTCGTCTGCTCCGTGGTGATTTCAACGCTCGCCGGACTTTTGCCCGCGTGGCGCGCGGCTCGGCTCAAACCAGTGGAGGCCTTGCGCAATGAGTGATCCGATTCTCACGGCGTGCGGATTGCGTAAAACGTTTCTCAGCGGCGACCGTCGGCTTGAGGTGCTCACGGGCGTCGATCTCGACGTCGCGGCGGGCGAGAGCGTGAGTATCCGCGGCGAATCCGGTTCTGGTAAATCGACGTTGCTCCAACTCCTCGCCGGACTCGACGCGCCCGACGCCGGCACGCTCGCGTGGGCCGGCACGCCCGACACGGGCACGAAGCGGCGCGCGACGTTTTTGGGTATCGTCTTCCAGTCGTTTTACTTGATCCCGGAGCTCGACGCGCGGGAAAATGTGCTGATGGCGCGTCGCATCCTAGGTGGGATCGACCCCGAGGCGCGGGCGCGGGCCGATGCATTACTCGCGAAAGTCGGCCTCGCCGAGCGCATGACGCACTTGCCGGCGCAGCTTTCCGGCGGTGAGCGCCAACGCGTGGCGGTGGCGCGGGCGCTCATGAACTCGCCGCGCCTCATCCTCGCCGACGAGCCCACGGGTAATCTCGACGAACGTACGGGCGACGCCGTGATTGAGTTACTGCTTGGGCTTTGCGCGGAGACAAAAACCTCGCTCGTGCTCGTGACCCATAATGCCGCCCACGCCCAAAAAACGCATCGCCAACTCGTTTTGCGCGGCGGAACCTTTGCCCATGGCTAAACCCAAAATCCGCTGCGGCGTCGTCGGGGTCGGCTCCCTCGGCCAGCATCATGCGCGCATCTACGCGAGCCTGCCCGGCGTTGAATTCGTCGGCATTTTCGAATCCAACGACGCCCGGGCCGCCGAAATTTGCGCGAAGTTCAACTGCCGCCGTTTCGCGACGCTTGAAGCGCTCGGCGATGCCTGTGACGCGGTCTCGGTGGTCGTCCCGACGGATCGTCACGCGGAAGTCGCCTTGCCGCTCCTCGCGCGGAAAACGCATCTCCTGATCGAGAAACCGATCTGCGCTTCGCTCGAAGAAGCGGAGCAGGTTTTGGCGGCGGCGCGGCAGCACGGTTGCCTCGTCCAAGTCGGCCACATCGAGCATTTCAACCCCGTGATGGCCTTTTTGGAAAAACAGGTGGACCACCCGCAATACCTCACCGCCGAACGTCTCGCGCCGTATCAGCCGCGCGGCACCGAAGTCGGCGTCGTGCTTGATTTGATGATTCACGACATCGGCATCACGCTCGCGTTAGTGAAATCGCCCATCGTGCGCATCGACAGCGTCGGCGTCAGCGTGCTCTCAAAAACCGAGGACATCGCCAACGCCCGCAT
>CAJAFD010000062.1 GCA_903938935.1 uncultured Opitutia bacterium | reverse complement strand
TGCCGCGCGACGTGCGCTCCGTTGAAATTTCGGCGGGCAAGGCCACCGAGCTCAGCATAGCGCTGGGCGTGCCGCCCAAGAGCAGCGGCGACGTCGTGCAGCTGGCAGAATTTCAGGTCTCCTCGTCGCGCGAGATGGACGCCTCGGCCTTGGCCATTAACGAGCAGCGATTCGCGCCCAACATCAAGCAGGTCGTATCGACCGAGCAGTTTGGCAACGTGGCCGAAGGCAACACCGCCGAGTTCCTAAAATTTCTGCCCGGGATCACGATCAGCTACACCGGCGGCAACGCCCGGGGCATCTCGATCGACGGCGTCCCGTCCGACTACGTGCCAGTCACGATCGACAGCTTCAATCTCGCCTCGGCCGACGGCGGTAAAACCAACCGCACGGTCATGGCGGACATGGTTTCGATCAACAACCTCTCGCGCATTGAGGTCCTTAACACGCCCACGCCCGAGTCTCCCGCTTCCGCGCTCGCGGGCACGGTGAACATGGTGACGCGCAGTTCCTTCGAGCGCGCCAAACCCTTGTTCCAGTCCAACGTCTATTTCAGCATGCGCGACAACGCGAAGAGTTTTCGCAAGGCTCCAGGGGCCAAACCAAACTCGACGCGCAACATTTATCCGGGATTCGATTTCTCCTACTCCGCGCCGGTAAATAAGAAATTTGGATTCTCTCTCTCGGCCGGTGACTCCACGAGTTACTCGGCGCAGGATCGCGTGCAGGCCACCTGGCGCGGCACAGGCGTCGCCACCGCCGGCACCGCCTTCCCCGCCACGGCATTTTCGCAGCCTTATTTGTCGGCCTTCCGCGTGGAAGATCAGCCCAAGATCACGGAGCGTAAATCCTTTGCCGGATCCATGGACTTCAAGTTGTCGGACAACGACCGCGTATCCGTGGGCTTCCTGTATTCCTCCTTCGATGTGCAGTTCGCGTTGCACTCGCTGACGTTCAACCCCGGCGGCGTTCAGCCCGGCGGCTTCTCCTCGACCTTCGTCCGCGGGAACACCGGGGCGGGTAACGTCTCGATGATCCACAACGAACGAAATCGCTTCAATCGCACCTATATGCCGAGCATCGTGTGGAGACATCAGGGACCCGAGTGGAAGGCCGACCTCGGCTTCGGTTACTCCTCCGCCACGGACGACAACCACGACACCAACCAAGGATATTTCCGCGCGGTGAATGCGACCCGCAGCGGCCTCACGGTGTCGTTTGACGACGTCACCTACCTGCGTCCCGGCGCGATCACGGTGAAGAATACGGCCGGTGCCGACGTGAATCCTTACCTCATCGCCAACTATGCGCTCACTTCGGCGGCGAGCCAGCAGAACGCCACCCATGACACCCAAAAGACCGCCTACGGCAGTGTGAGCCGGAAGCTCCCGACGACCATCCCGGTGACGGTGAAGGCCGGATTCAATCTACAAGAAGGAGTGCGCGATATCACGGACGACTCCGCGACCTACAACTATGTGGGCGCGGACCGCGTCGCCAGCACCACACCGCTCACCGGCGATGATTCACTCGCGCCGTTTTACGATCCCGTTTTTTCGCAGCGCGTGATGCCCTATGGGTTTTCCGCCTCGGAGGCGCCCAGCAACCGCAAGGTGTGGGAACACTACAAGGCGCAGCCGACCTATTTCACCACCAACGCCAACACGATCGCGCGCAACCGCGCGGCGACCTCCAAGTTCGCCCGCGAGCAGGTCGTGGCTCCTTACCTGCGCACCGATTTCGATTTCCTCGACCAACGCCTGAAGATCGTCGCCGGTGTGCGCGGAGAAAAAACCACCGTTCAAGCCCAGGGGCCGCTGAACGATCCCAAGAAAAGCGCCAACGGGATCGAGCGCGGGTCCTCGATTGAAAAGACCTACGAAAAACTTTTCCCAAGCCTCAACGCGAGTTACTCCATCCGGGAAAACTTGATCGGTCGTATCGCCGCCTACGAGTCCATCGGTCGGCCGGACTACAATCAATATGCCGGCGGCCTGACTTTGCCCGATACCAGCGCCGGCGACAGCGCGACCAACCGGATCATCGTCAACAACGTCGATATCAATCCGTGGTCCGCCAAGTCGCTCGTCCTACGTCTCGAACATTATTTCCAAGGCGTCGGTGTCGTGTCGGTGGCCGCATTTCGTCGCGACGTGCGCAATTTCTTTGGCAGCACCGTGCAAGCCGCCACCCCCGAATTTCTCGCCACCTACGGGCTCGATCCCAACGCCTACGGCCGCTACGGAGTTTCGACCCAGTTCAATATTCCGGGCACGGTGCGCTTCGAGGGCGTGAGCTTCAACTACCGCCAAAGCCTCACCTTTCTCCCGCATTGGGCCCGAGGCTTCGAGGTCTTCGCCAACGGCACCTCCCAGCGCGCCGAGGGCGATACGGGCGGAAACTTCGCCGGCTACATCCCGCGCAGCGGCAGTGCCGGCCTCAGCTTTACCCGCGAAAAATATAACCTGCGGGTGAATGCCAATCATCGCGGCCGCACGCGGCTAAACGCGGTGACGGCGGGGGCCAGCATCGAGCCCGGCACGTTTAACTGGCAGCCGCCCTCCACGTTCGTCGACGTGATCGGTGAATACAACCTGCGCAAGAACCTCTCGTTTTATGCCAATCTGCGCAACGTCACCGACCAAGGCGCGACGACAGAAATCTACGGCCCCAGCACCCCGCGCAACGCCCGGTTTTTCCAAACCACCAAGTATGGCTCGCTCTGGACGTTTGGCGTCAACTGGTCACATTAAGCCTCGCACTCCATGAAGAATTCCAAGCGTCCGTTTAATCTGCTCGTAGCACTGACGCTTGGACTGGTCTGCCCTGCCGTGGCCGCGGAGGTGCACCAAGCCACCGGTTTCAAGATCGTAAATGTAACTTCGACCGCCGCCGAGATCTGGACGCGCGTCACGCTACGCGCGGCGGCGAATCCGGCCGATGCGCCTTTACCGCGAGTCGAGGCCTACGAGTTGAAAACCGGGCAGCCCGTGGCGCTGCGTGAGAACCGAGTGTTTCCGGACACCCGCATCACGGTGCACATGCCTGCAGGGATGGACCTCGGCGCCGCCGGCGGCGGAGCGCCCGCCGCCGCGGGCCAGACCCGAGTGCGCTTTCGCGTTAAAGGCACGGACGCGTGGTCCGAGACGCCGTGGGAGAATGCAGAACGGGAGCGCGATGGGATCATCGTGCATTCCTTATCGAAGCTCGTCTCGGCCACCCGCTATGAACTCGTGGTGCAGGCGCGGCGGAATGCGGATGACCGCCGGCCCGATGATCAGTCGGGTGAGTTCACGAGTGCGCCGCTGCCGGACCAACGTCAGCCGGTGACTTTTTGCGTCATGACCTGCCAGAAATACGAGCGCTTAGACCATCCCGGCGGCCTGGCGATTTACCCGGCGATGAGCGCGTTGCGGCCGGACTTTTTTGTGAACACGGGAGATGTCGTGTACTACGACCAAGGGCCGGTCATCGCGCTTACTCCGGCCTTGGCCCGCTATCATTGGGCGCGGATGTTTGCCCTGCCGACGCTCCGGGATTTTCACCGGAACCACACCAGCTTCTTCATGAAGGACGATCACGATATCCTCGCGAATGACTGCGGGCCCGCCACGCGAAGCGGCGAGTTGACCTACGCAGACGGCGTGCGGTTGTTCCGCGAGCAGACGGCGGCGCCGGAGCGGGCCAATCGGACGTTTCGCTGGGGTCGTGATTTACAGGTATGGCTGATGGAGGGGAGAGATTATCGCACGCCGGATTGGACGGAAAAACGAACCCCCGCGCCGACCCTCTGGGGCCGCGAGCAAATCAAGTGGCTAGGTGAAACGCTGGCCGCATCCACCGCCACCTTCCGCGTGATCCTCACCACCGTGCCCGTGGTGGGCCCGGACCGGAGCAACAAGGATGACAACTACGCCAACGCCGGCTTCGCGGTGGAGGGGAAAGAGATTCGCGAGTTGTTGGCCCGCTATCCCAATCTGACCGTGATCACCGGGGATCGACACTGGCAATATGTCTCGGTGGACCCCGCGACCTCCGTCAATGAGTGGAGCATCGGTCCGTCGACCGCAGCCCACGCCGGCGGTTGGGAGGAAAAGACGCCGCGGCCCGAGCATCGCTTTCTACGCACCGGACAGGGCGGGTTCTTATCGGGTGTGATCACACCTACCGCCACCGGCGCGGGTCTAGAACTTCGCCTGCATGATGTGGATGGACGCGTGGTCTACCGAGAGCAGAAATAAGCCAAAAAGAGGCTGCGCCAACGGTGGCGTCGTTGAAATCTACCTGAGGTAAGTTGCGGGCAACCGGAACGGACGTTTCGGCAAAATGCTCTCCTGGTCACCCGCGCGCCTTTGTAACTGGATCGGGCAAGCCTCTCCGATCACTTCGGTGCGGCCCAAACAGGGAGGATCGTCGGGTCGAAACGGAAAATCAGGGGCAAGATCCACTTGGAGTAAGCCGCGATGACGATGACGCCGATGAGATTGAGCGCCAGGCCGACGCGGGCCATATCGGCGATGCGGACTCGTCGGCTCGTGAAGACAATGGCGTTGGGCGGCGTGGCAACCGGAAGCATGAAGCCCATCGAGGCCGCAATGGTGGCGGGGATCATCAGCATGAGCGGGTTAATCTGCTCGGCCACGGCCCAAGCGGCGATCACCGGAAGAAACATGGTGGCGGTGGCGACGTTGGACGTGAGCTCAGAAAGAAAGGTGATGAGCAGGCAAACGAGGACGAGAATCGCTAAGGCCGGTAGATGGCCGAAGTCGCGCAGGGCTTTGGCCAGGTATTCGGAAAGGCCGCTGGGCACAAAGCCGGAGGCCAGGGCGAAGCCGCCGCCGAGCAGCAACAAGACATCCCAAGGAATCTTGGCGAAAGTTCCGCCGTCGAGCAGCGCGCGGCCGGGTTCGGAGCGAGACGGAATTAAGAAAAGAGTGAGAGCGACGAGCAGTCCGGCAGACCCGTCGTCCAAAGCGGCCAGCGCGGGATGCAGCCGACTCCAGCCGGGGATAGTGGCAAACCCGACGTTGAGGTCGCTGCGGAAAACCCAAAGGAAGGCCACGACAATGAACAAGGTGCCGACGACTTTTTCCTCGAAGCGCATCGGGCCCAGGCGGTCGAGTTCAGCCCGGACGACGGAACGATCAAGCCGGAGCGTGGCATCGCAGCGGCAGAAGACGCGCGCGAGGAGGAACCAGGTGGCGGCCAGTAAAATGGCGGCCAGCGGAGTGGCGTAGAACATCCACTCGCCGAAGGCGACCGGCGGAGCAGAGGGAAACATGTCGCGGTAGATTTTCAGGAACACGAGATTAGTCGGGGTACCGACGAGCGTGGCCATGCCGCCAAGCGAGCAACCGTAGGCAATGGCGAGCATCAGCCCTAGGGCGAGCGGTCGGGCGCGATCGACGCCAAAGGTGTCTTCGAGCTTAAGGACGACCGCCAGGCCGATAGGGAGCATCATCATCGCGGTAGCGGTATTGGAAATCCACATCGACAACAGAGAGGTCGCGAGGAGGAAACCGCCCAAGACGGAACCGGGGCTCGAACCCATACGGTTAAGGAACCCGAGGGCGATGCGCTGGTGGAGCCGCCATTGCTCCATCGCGAGCGCGATGAAGAAACCACCGAGATAGAGGACGATGA
>CAJAFD010000061.1 GCA_903938935.1 uncultured Opitutia bacterium | reverse complement strand
GCGATCCACTACCTCGGGCCCTCGATGGCCAATCGCACGTCCGCTGCCGGCGCCGGCATCCAAGGCCTCACGGCGCCGCACGTCCCGCAGACCACCGGTACCGCGTTACTCTTCGATAATCGCACCAACGTCTGGGTGCCCAACGCCCCCGTCACCGTCATCGGCCCGGATAGCGGCCTCGATAAACTTTACTCCAACGCCTCGCGTTCGCTCAACAAAACCAAGAGTTACTCCGCCATCTGGCAGAGTTATTTTCTCAACCGCAAACTCGTCGGCCTCGTCGGTTGGCGGCAGGATGAATTCTCGCTCTACGATCCGGGCGCACCGGTCCGCGTCACGGCGACCAACCAAGTTAATCCGTACGCCGCCTCGTGGGTTTATCCTACCTCGCCCAATATTTACGCTAAAGACCAGACGGTGAGCTGGAGCGTCGTCGGCCACTCGCCCGATTTCATCAAAAAGCGGCTGCCGCTCGGCATGGACGTGAGCCTCTCTTACAACGAATCGGAAAACTTCCGCCCGTCGTCCACCGTCGCCGATGTTTACGGCCGGCCCTTCAGCCCGCCCGCCGGTTCGACCAAAGACGCCGGCCTCACGCTCTCGTTTGCTGATCAGAAATTTGTCCTGCGCGTGGTGAAATATAAAACCACGCAAGCCAACGACGTCAGCACGTTCTACAATACCTTTTGGCCAGGCAACGACGTCACTCGCGCGATGAACGGCCTGCGCGGCTCCAACACCAGCGAGGTGCTCATCAATAAATGGTTCGGCTTCACGCCGAGCGACCCGCGTTACCTCCCGCTGCGCGCCTCGCTGACCAATCCCGCTCAAGCCAGTAACGCTAATCCCGCGCTCACTGCCGCCGAGACGACCGCGCGCAATTTGTGGTTCACCCAACGCACGGCCGCCGAGTGGCTCCGCCCCGTCGATCCGATGCTCGTCAGTTCTTGGGCTTTCACCCAAGCCGCCGGCGGTGGCAATTGGAGCGCCACGCGGCCGCCGAATGTCGGCAACATTTCCGACACCACCTCAGAAGGTTGGGAATTTGAAGGCACGTATAACCCCGCTCGCAATTGGCGGATCACCTTCAACGCCGCGATGCAGGAAGCCCAACGCGTCAATTACGGCGCGGACTTCGCGGCCTTCGTGGCAAAAAATCTCCCGCTCTGGACCGATGGCGATGGCGTCGCTGCCACCAGCATCCGCGCCCAAGAAGGTTTCGAAGACATTCCGTATTTTAACAGCGTGACGGGCACGCGTCTCGGTGGCGCCGCGATTAACAACATGTACATTCCCTATCTCAACGCCGTCGCCGCCAACGGTTCCGCCGTGCAGGAACTCCGCAAGTGGCGCTTCAACGCGGTCACGAATTACGACTTCGTTTCCGGTCCGCTCAAGGGCTTCAGCATCGGCGGCGCCGCGCGCTGGCAAGACCGCGTCGCCATCGGCTACGGTGTGAAGAAAAACGCCATCGGCGTCTGGGTTTCCGATGTGAATCAACCGTTCTACGGGAGCGAACAACTTAACTGCGACGCCTGGCTCCGCTACGCGCGCAAGTTCCGCAACGGCAAGATCGGCTGGTCCATCCAACTCAACATCCGCGACGTCTTCGGCGACGACGACCTCATCGCCGTCACCGCCCAACCCAACGGCCAAGTCGCCTCCGCCCGCATCCCGCAACCCAAGCAGTGGTCGCTCACCAACACGTTCACGTTTTGAGCGCCTCCGCGGTTAACTGATTTAGAACCAAGGCGTCCGTGCTCCGGACGCCTTTTTTATGCTCAACGCCGGTATCTTTCTCAGCACCGCTGCGTCCTGCTGGATCGCGTAACCACGCTTTGCTTTTTCGTAATTTTTTCGGATCATAATCCCAATACCCCGCTCGTGTCGTTACCTCGTTCCAGACGCCGGTTAGTTTTCGCCCGCTGCGCTGCGCTCGTCGCGCTGGCGGCGTGCCCGATTTTCTCCCGCGGCGCTGAGCCGGCGATGGATTTTTTCACCCAACAGATTCAACCCGTCCTCAACGAATATTGCTACGGCTGCCACGGCGGCGGCATCGCCAAGGGCGGCGTCACGCTCGACGAATTTACTAACGCCAAGGAACTCAAAGATCACGCGTTGTGGCTACGTGCTCTGCGCAACGTCCGCGCCGGCATCATGCCGCCCGTCGATGAGCCGCACCTCCCGCCCGAGCAGGTCGCCAAGCTCACGCAGTGGATCAAGCGTCAGGTCTTCGAGCTCGATCCTGCGCAGCCCGATCCAGGTCGCGTGACGTTGCGCCGGCTCAACCGGGTCGAGTACCGCAACACCGTCCGCGACCTCACCGGCGTCGAGGTGGATACGAAACTGGAATTTCCCGCCGACGATTCTGGCCACGGCTTCGACAACATCGGCGATGTGCTGACGGTTTCGCCGCTCTTGCTCGAGCGCTACCTCGACATGGCGCAGACGATTGTGACCAAGGCCGTGCCCGCCCGATCCCGTGTCGTAGCTGAAACGACCATCCTGGGCCAAAAATTTACTCCGGCCCCCGCGACGGCGTCTCCGGTTATGGTGACGGAACGTTCACGCCTAAATCCTCCGCCCGCGCCCATCGATCTTTCCTATTACCAAACCTCGCAGGTTTCTGCGCAATATCGAGCGCCGCACGCGGGTGATTATCAAGTCGTCTTCGATCTGCGCGCCGTCGAGCGCTACGTCGAAAACGAGTTCGATCTCAACCAAGGTAAACTCACGCTGAAGGCCGATGGAGAAACATTAATCGAGCGCGAGTTGGGCCGCGAAGGCAGCAAGCCCATGGAGTTTGTCTTTGATCGCACGTGGGCGGCCGGCGACCACGAATTGACCGTCGAGCTCCGACCCCACGGCGAAGCGCGGCCCCAAGTCCGCCAATTGCGCCTGCGTCTCAACGCCGTGGTCGTGCGCGGTCCCATGGCGAAAGAGCACTGGGTCGCGCCCAAAGACTACGCCCGCTTTTTCCCCGACACGCCTCCGGCCGATCTCGCCGGTCGGCGTGCCTATGCTGCGGAAATCTTGGGGAAATTTGCCACGCGTGCCTTTCGTCGGCCAGTGGATGCTCCGACCGTGGCGCGGCTTGTGAAGCTGGCTGAAAGTGTTTTCACAGAAAAAAACAGCACCTTTGAGACGGGCATCGCGCAGGCGATGGTCGCCGTGCTGGCTTCACCGCGGTTTATTTTCCGCGAAGAAGAGGTGGAGCCCCTGCGCGATGACCACGGGCATCCGCGCATCGACGAGTACGCGTTGGCCTCGCGACTCTCGTATTTTTTCTGGTCCACGATGCCCGATGATGAACTCTTCCGCCTCGCCGCCAGCCAGCGCCTGCGCGCCGAATTGCCGGCGCAGATCACGCGCCTGCTGGCGAGCCCGCGCGCGGCGGAGTTGGTGAAAAACTTCACGGGTCAATGGCTGCAGGCGCGCGACATTTCCACTATCGGCATCGATGCCCCTGCGATTTTCCTGCGCGAACATCCGCCTTCGCCCGCCTACAATAAAGCCCGCGCCACCATTCGTCGCATTTCCGAAATTCCCGACGTGCACCGCACGCCCCAAGATATCGCTGCGCTCGAGGCGGCGCGCAAGATCCGCGCCGAAGTCACCGGAAAAACCGGACCGCAACTCACCGGCAGCCTCCGCACCGCGATGCAGGAAGAGACGGAGATGTTGTTTGCTCACGTGCTCGCCGAGGATCGCCCGCTCACCGAGCTGATTGATAACCACTACACGTTTCTCAATGAGGAACTCGCCAAACACTACGGCATCACCGGTGTGACCGGCCGCGCGATGCGCAAAGTCACGCTGCCGCCCGACAGCCCGCGCGGTGGGGTGCTGACCCAAGGCACCGTGCTCGCCGTCACCTCTAATCCCACCCGCACCTCGCCCGTGAAACGCGGCGTCTTCATTCTCGATGCTATTCTCGGCACGCCGCCCGCGCCGCCGCCGCCGAATATCCCGGCGCTCGAAGATGCCGCCAGTCCCGAGAAACTCCGCCAGATGACGCTGCGCGAAAACATGGCCCTCCACGCCTCGAATCCGTTGTGCGCTTCGTGCCACAGTCGCATGGATCCGCTCGGGCTCGCGCTGGAAAATTTCAATGCCCTCGGCCAGTGGCGCACCACCGAGATGAATCACCCCATCGAGCCCGCCGGCCAACTGATCACGGGCGAAAAATTCACCGACATCCGCGGCTTGAAACGCATCCTCGCCACCGACCGGCGGCAGGACTTTTATCGCTGCGTGAGCGAAAAACTCTTCACTTACGCGCTCGGGCGAGGCGTGGAATATTCCGACACCGAAACGATCGATCAACTCGTCGCGCAACTTGAAGCCTCGGGTGGTCGTCCATCCGTGCTCATTCGCGGCATCATTGCCTCCGCGCCTTTTCAACAACGTCGTCGCCCCGCGCCGACCGAAGCCGTTGCCTTTAACCCCTCTGTTCCCGCTCTCTTCTCGACCCCATGAAACCTGCCGCCCCTGCTGCTTTCACTGCTGAGCAACATCTCGCCGCGATGAACCGCCGCCATTTCTTGCGCGGACTCGGGGCTTGTATCGCGTTGCCTTCGCTCGCCTCGCTCGTGCCGACTCGGGCGCTCGCCGCCGCGCCTGCCGCCAAAGGCCTGGCCACGACCGCCACGGGCGCACCCTTGCGCACGGCGTTTGTATATTTCCCCAACGGCGCCATCCCCGCGAGTTGGTGGCCCGAGGGCAGCGGTACGAATTTCAATTTTGGTCCCACGCTCCAACCGCTCGCGGCGCTGCGTCACCAACTGCAGGTCGTCAGCGGGCTCGACCACGCCAACGCCCGCGCCGGCAACGACGGCGGTGGCGACCACGCGCGCGGCAACGGCGTGTTTCTCACCGGCGTGCGCCTTAATAAGAGCGCGACCGATATTCGCGCTGGTATTTCGATCGACCAGACGATCGCTAATCAAGTCGGCCACCTCACGCGTTTCCCTTCGCTCGAACTCACCTGCGACACTGATCGTCGCGCGGGCAACTGCGACTCCGGTTACGCGTGCGCGTATCAGTACAATCTCTCGTGGCGCTCCGCCACGACGCCGATGCCGCCCGAGTCGAATCCACGCCTGCTCTTTGAACGTATGTTTGGCGCCGGCCCGCACGGCACGCGCGCCGAAAACGCTCGTCTCCGCATGGAGGCGCGCCGCTCCGTGCTCGATTTCGTCAACGAGGACACGCGCCGCATGCAGAGTCGCCTCGACCCGCGCGACCGCGAGAAACTCGATCAATATCTCACCGGCATTCGCGAAGTGGAAATCCGCATCCAGAAAGCCGAACGTTTTGGGGCCAACGTCGATCCCGACCTCGCTACGCCCGCGGGCATTCCGCGCAGCCACGGCGAACACGTGCGCCTGATGTATGACTTGCTCGCGCTCGCGTTTAAGACCGACTCCACGCGCGTCGCGACCTTCGCCCTCGCGCACGACGGCGACAACCGCTCCTTCAGCGAAATCGGCGTCGC
>CAJAFD010000060.1 GCA_903938935.1 uncultured Opitutia bacterium | reverse complement strand
CGTGGTCGTCGACCAGTAGATCGTAGTCGCGCACGAGTTCCGGTTGCGCACCACGGATCGTCTTGGCGGAGACGAAGTCACTCGCGGTGAGGATCAGCTCGCGTTGAAAGCCCGAGTCGAAGGTGAGGTGAATCTCGGTCAGCACCTGCGGCTCGGGCCACGTGAGCTCAATCCACGCCGGCAGGGCGGCAGATTCCCAGCGGTGCGTGCCGCCGTCGGCCCACGAGCCAAGCGCAGGTAGAAGTTCGCGGGTGTGACCGTCCGTGACGAGGACCGCCGCACCCGTGGCGGTCGCGCTCGAAGCGGTGACGGCGGCAGTGCGAGCCAAGTCGGCGGCGTCGGAGCCCCTCAGGCTGGGCAAGAATGCGTCGTCGCGGAGCAGACGTTGCTGGAGGCGGACGATTTCGAAGGGATTGAAAATCTCGGCGATGCCGCGGCCGGCTTGTGTGCGCGCGAGGGCGGCGGCGGTGCCGATGGCTTGGCCCATGACGGCACAGGTGGCCATCACGCGGGTGCTGGCGAACGCGACGTGAGTGGCGCTGATATTGCGCCCGGCAAAGAAAAGATTGGCGACGTTACGCGAGTGCAGGCTGCGCAGCGGGATCGTGTAAAGGTGCGGGAAGTGATGCTGCACGCACGGCTCCTCCTCGACCGCATCGACCCCGCTGGGCGGATGGAGATCGAGCCACCAACCGCCGTAAGCCACGACATCGGCAAACTGGGCGCCGCCTTCGATGTCCTGCTGGCGCAAGACATGCGGCCCGAGGAAGCGGCGAGTCTCGCGCTTGCCGGGTATCGCGCCGACCCAGTCGAGCGCCCAGTTGGCAGAATCGGGATGTTCGCCGGAGTTTTTGATATAGTTCCAAATGCCGAGGGCGATGCGAAGCAACTCGTGCCGGATGGCGGCATTATCCTTGAGCGTGTCGAGTTGCCCGCCCCACTCGCTCCACCAGTAGCCATATTCGTAGCTTTTTACGGGGCGGTGTTTGAACTCCTGTTTTTTAAACGTGCGCACCCACGGCGGCGCGATGAAAGGCTGCGGCGTAGCGTGCTGGCGCGCGGTGAAAAGTATCGAGCTGCCGAGGGTGTGCGAGTCCGCAACATCGCGCGCAAGACTCTCGCCGGTGGACACACGAGCTTCGCGGCCGACCGTAAAATCAGCTCCAGCCTCAACGCCGAGTCGGCCGTCACCGGAGCAATCGGCGAAAAACGGAGCATTAATCGTGAAGCTGTCTTCGGTAGATTGGCGCACGGCCTTGACCGCGGTGATGCGGCGAGCGCCCGCAGCGAGGTCGAGTTCGCAACCGATACAATCGGTGTCGAGGAGCAGGGTGATATTCGGCTCGAGGATGACTTTTTCGTAGAGCAACAGATCCCACTGCGAGTAGGAGCGATGAGGATTGCGCGCGGCGTCCTCGAGTTTGAGTTCTTCGATGATTCCGGATTCGCGAGCGCCAAGGCGCGTGCCGTGGCAATCGGCGCCGACGATGTGCATTTTGACTTCGCTGGAAGCGTTACCGCCGAGCACGGAGCGATCTTGCACGAGCACGACCTTCGCGCCGTTGCGCGCCGCCGCGAGCGCGGCACAGACGCCGGCCAAGCCGCCGCCGACCACGACGAAGTCGGTAACTAAATTATGATGGTTCATGCGGGCAGATCGGCGAGACGGAGGCGGGGCAGAAAGAATGACCGTTGGGAAGACGCGGGCTGAGCGCAAAGGCTGCGGAAGTGAAGTCGTTCACCGGACAGCGGGCTGAGTCTGCCGGAGAAACGGCTGCAAACCGATGCTCCACGCCTCTGCCATCTTGGCGGCCCCTGCGGCATTGGGATGAACTCGGTCCGTGATCGTATCGGTTTTCCAATCAAAATGAGTCGCTTGATCGACGAGGATCACGGGTTGAACGTTGGAGTGGAGTCGGCTCACGAGTTTCGCCAACGCGCGGTTGAGCTCAGGGATATAGGCGTACTTGGGGAGTTTTCCACTGGGAATAACTTGTGCGACGAGCGTGATCACACGGGGGTTTATCGCGCGAACGTCGCCGATCAGTCGCTCGGTCGCCGCGACGATGCTAGGAATGGGCTTCTCCTCGTTGAAATGATTATGACCAGCATGGAGCAAAATAATGTCAGCCGGGGTTTCCGCGAAGTGAGCTGGTACGGTGTTGGCTAGAAACTCGATGGTCTTACCACCGTAGCCCTCGTGTAGGAGCGGAGGCGCACCTCGCGTACCGACAAACGCGAAGACGAAGCCCGCCGCCCGCAGTTTTTCGGCCAATAGCGGACGATAATTTACAAACGTGGAGCCGCCCTCTGTGATCGAATCGCCGATGGGCATGAGGCGCCACACCGCGTCAGCTGGAGCGGCCGCGCGCAGCCCACTCATCACGAGTAAGAAAAAAATCCAAGCTGGGCCGATACGGTAAAATGTCATGGCGACGGAGCAGAGAGAGCAGCGACTTCAGCAGCAGCAAGGGCGCGATTATAGACACGAACCTCACCCAGCGCTCCGACATAATTCTGGATTCGACGGGCTTTCGCTGGAGGAGCATCCGCCGCAAGCGTGACGTCACCGACCGCTTCGTAGAGCCCGCTGTTGGCCCCGAGGCGGCCGGGCGCGCTCACATCGGACGGCGCAAAGGTGAGCCCATCAGCCCGCTGGGCGAGTTTACCATCGAGGTAGATCAAAGCGGTGCCGTGATCATAGACACAGGTGACGCGCAGGGCGACGCCGGCGCGATAATCAGCACGAGCGACGACATCGCGGTGCTCGGCGTGACTACCAAGACGAAAGGCCACGTCACCCGAAGCCGTGAGTCCGACGCCCCACCCGGCCCGCCCGGTCTTAGGTAGACGCGCGATCGGAAACGTGTCGGTGCGTTTCGCGGGCTGCATCACAAACGATACCGTGATGGCATCTCCGAGACCACAGTTGCGACCAAAGAAGTAGAATTTTTCGTCGCCCGTGAATGAAATGGGTGCGCCGTGGGCCAGTTGCCAAAGCGGTTCGCCTTCGCGGTAGGCAAATGAGCGTGAGGGCCGCGGTTGCTGACCGGGCAAAGGCGGTTTCATGAACTGTACTTCGTCGACTTCAAGCCAATCGCCCGCGCCCGCGACGGAAACAATCGAGATCGTAACGCGGTGATTCGAGACCGAGATACCCGGCAGGCGCACGTCTGTCCACGTCGCAGAAACAGGGATCGTGAGCGTCTTTTCCGGCCCACCAAAATCCGAGACACGGAAACACGCGGTCGTCTGACCTTGAGAGCGACGCACGCGCGCGCGGAGTTCATACTCGCCGTTGCGGATAAACTGGAGGTCTTGCGCCGTCGTGACGGAGTAGGCGCGGTCGCCATCGTGCCGGAGTTTGAAGTCTCCCTGCGCAGTCTCAGCGCGGACGACGCGGCTGGCGGCTACATCACCGGACTCGCGCCAAGCGACAGGTCGCTGCAGATCCACTTTGTCCTGATTGTATTCGAAACCGCCGTTGGCGAGGAGCGTCGCACCGGGATAGTCGCGGGCGTAATAACGAAAATAATCGAAACGCGTTTCGCCGGGCTGTTGATCGGCATCGACGTGACCCACGCCGTTGAGCGCGGTGAGCCAGATATTTTGCTGCGCGACGAGATCGGGAAATTCTGCCCGAGCCACGATTTTTCCTTGGTCGTAAAAAATGACTCCGTCAGGCGTGTATTCGTAGGCGTCGATCCACCAACGATCGGGCGGCAACTGAAGGGGGACGTGACCGCGATGAGGCCAAGCCAGCTCAAGATAGCCCTTGGTCGAGATGTCGACGTAGAGATTGTTGCATGCAATTTTTTGCGTGGAGTCGATTTCGTGGGAATCGATTTCGAAGATAGAATTGTTTTCGAGACCACCCATGCCGCGCTGCCAAAATGCCGTGTGAACACCGCGACCGGCCATGAAGGGTTGCGAGCGGCACTCGTAGTAGCCATAGCCGAAACGATGCTTGCTGATCAGACCGCCGCCCGTGTTGGCGGACCGACCGTCAATGGTTTCGCGGTTGGCCATGACGATGAGGTGGCCGTCAGCCACGCGGACATTACGAGCAAGGTTGAGACCGTCGATACCGGTGCCGGTGCGCGGACCAAGGCGGAAAGCCCAATCGCGTTCATTGACGCGATCTCCGGTAAATTCATCAGCGAAAAGCAACTCGTAGTCCGAGGCCGGAGGCGTCGCGTGAGCGAGTCGAGTGACCAGTAACATTAAAATGCTGATACGAAAAAAAATCATGGCGAGAGCGCGGCGATGGGGCTGATCGAGACTAGCGATGGGCGTAAAAAAACGGAGCGATGAAAATGTTCACTCGGGCTGCATCAGCGGCAGGTGGACGTTGAACGACGTTTGACCGTCTTTACGGTAGCCATCGGTCGCGCCGAAGAGCGCAATGGGTTGACCGCGTTCGTCGAAGAGCAGCGCGGGCCGTTCGACCTGGGTTTTACTCAACGAACCGTCTGCCCACGTAAATTTTGCACCGAGTACTTTGGGGTGATTGGCGGCGCGCCATTTTAAACCGTCGGCTGACTGAAAAAGCGCGAGGCCGCCTTTGGCGCCGGTAAACTCGCCGACGACATCGCGGGCGACGGCATAATAACAATTACCCGCGGTGCGGCTGAACCACACAAAGGGATCCTCGGCGAACATCCAGTGCTGCGTGGTTGAAGTAGACTCAGGTTCAAAGATACGACCGGGTGTTTTGACGTAGGGTCCTTCGGGCGTGGCCGCGAGCGCGGCGCCGTAGCGGACGTTGCCGCCCATGGGTTTGCCCGCGATGATTTGGACAGCTTTATAGATGAGAAGAATGCCCCCGTCAGGCCGCACGGCCGCAGCGGGATTGGTCACGCAGAGAGAATCAAATGCCGTCGGATCGGCACTGACATCGACGATAGGATCATCGAAACGCCGCCACGGGCCGGCGGGAGAATCCGCAATCGCGACGCCGATGCGTTGGTGGTTGCGGTGCATCGGGTAGTCTTGGCCGTCGCCGTATTCACCCATGTAAAAAAGATAATATTTCCCGTTGGGATGGCGGAGCAAATTAGGATTATGCGTGACGTCACCGTCCCAGAATTTTTTTCCGGTCGCGGGGTTCACGCCGCGGGCAGGCAGGGCGACGTTGACAAATTTATACGGGCCTAGGGGCTGATCGGCGACGGCGTAAGCGATTTCAGAATGCAACGCCCAACCGGGCGCAAAACCGAAGCGGACAGGCCAGCGCGAGTAAAGTAGATGATATTTGCCGTCATCACCGCGGATCGGCGCGCCGCACCAGATATGCCAATCAGGATCAGAAAAACGCGCGGTCAGCGGAACGGGTTGTACGCGCACGCCAAGATCGAAATCGGCCGGTGTAACCGTCAATTGCGCGCGAACCGACAAGGCCACTTGGCGAGCAAGCGCAGCGGAACCTTTCGCGGTGAAATGCGGGTTGCCGGGACTCTGCAGAGATTCGATTTGCGGCATGGCAAACGCCCAGAGGTCGTTAACGACGATCTTTTCCGCCGCCATCACTTGGAGAGCGGCGACGTTGTAAGGTTGTTCGGCGGCTTTCACATAGGAATGGAGGTCAGCCGAAACGGGCGTAGTGGTAGCAAAAATGAGTTTCGCGCCGGAGCGCTTCAGGCGAGCGACGAGCGTGCGGAGATTTTTGGCATAAGTCTCGGGCGGGACATTTTGATGGCCGCCATTTTTCGGTGTGGCGTAGATGCCTTGGGCATTGAGGTTCGTGTCCTCAGGCCAACGATAGCCGAGATCGTGAAGGCCAAAATTGAAATGGATGACGTCCCAACGTTTTTCACCGAGCCAGCGTTCAAGATCGCGAAGGCCGATTTTGGTTGATCCGCAGTTGGCGGGAGGACGGTGGACGTTGGCGGTGCCCGCAAGTTCCTGTCGAACCGCGAGCGTATAGCCGATGGAAACGGAATCACCGATCAACAGCACACGCGGTAGGCGAGGATCATCGGTGATCGGCGCAAACGCGGCTTCGACGGGCTTGGTCGGCAACGCCGCATCGGCAGCTACAGCGAGGTTCATCAAGCCCAGCAAAATGAGCAGCGAGGTGTTTTTAAATTTCATAGCGCGAGGCAAAAATTGTGGAACTAGCCGAGGCAAAATTTTTTAAGGAGCGATTTCGATTTCAATCTCCACGGCACCTTCGGTGTGCGAAAGTTGCAGGCTTAAGAGGCCCGCGGAAGCGTCCCAAGTGTTATGTTTGACGGCGGTGGAGGGCGTGATTTTGACGCGGGGGGATTGGCTCAGAGCGATATTAAGCACGGTGTCCCGTTCACTGTATTCAGTGTTAGCCTGAAGCCAGAGGCGCCGGTTGTTCTGCTCAAATTTCCCCAGCAAGTAGGCGTGCGGGCCGATTTTGCCTGAGAGTGATTGAAAGGGCCCGCGTTCAGTGAACGGCATGGTATAGCTTTCCGTGATGTCACGATTTTCATGCGTGTTGAGAATCGTGAGAGTGTCGCCCACCAGTGCGACCAACGCTTCGCCTTGGTACCAAGCTGGGTAAGACTGGTCGAATCGAGTCCGGACGACATCCGACTGGTTCAATTGCGAGAGCGGGAGAGTCTTAATTGAGTGACCGAGGTCCACCTTGCCCTGCGGGAAAACCGGGAAATAAAAATAACGGCCCGTGTTAGGGAAAAACTCCATCAACGTGCCTGGGATGACGCCGACATCACGAAAGCCGTAAGTGCCTCGATAGAGGGCCTCCCACTCGTAATAATACGGGTCGGTCTTTGCTTTTTTAGGCGCACCGTCGTTGTAAACCGCGAGACGAATATTCGCGAGCAGTTGGTCTTTTGTAGGTATTAACTGATGTTCGATGAGGCCGCGAATGACCGGGGCAATATAGCGATGAAACACGGGGGTGAGTTCTCCCTCTGTAGTCCAGTGCGCGGCCGGCAATCGGTCAGGAGGAAGTCCACGCGACGCGACACTCCAGCCGGCAGGAACTTGAGCGGTGCCGGTCTGACCCTCGAGGCTGTAAACATCGCAGCCTCGACTCAGCCCCATGACGAAATTGAGCGCCCAAAAAATACGAGGAAGATCCATCGTATCGCCACCGCGTTGACCTCGAATATCACCAAGTTTACGGAATCCTGTCTGCTGCCAGTACCAACCGCCGTCTTCCCAGGCGCCCTGGTGGGGAATGGCACCAGAAAGATAGAGCCCCAGCACTGAGCTTTGTGAAACAAACTGCCGGTGGAGAATGTTATTTTTCTGCGCAAAAACGAAGTAGTCGCGATACTCGCTCATGAATTCGCCTTCTTTGGCGTAGAGCGCTTCCCATTTATTTTCCTCCGGATAAGTGCCATCAGCGTCGTAGAAAATGCGGCCGTATTTTGCGCATAGCTTCACGAGTCGTTGAATATAGAGCTGGTGCGCTCCACCGTGGTAATGCGCCGAAAGAGTCTCGCCACCCATGATACCGATGACGTTGGGGTAAGTTTGAAAAATTTCCTCCACGGTCGCGAGCGGGGTCCAAAGCGACATGGGTCCAGGCATATGAGTACGAATAAAAGCCGACTGTCCGGCGGCTTGCAGCGGTTTGAGATAATCAATCCAGTCCAGATGCGTGTGACAGTTGATAGCGACGAAGGGCTTAAGATTCGCCGGCACGGTGTGCGTGAACTTACTCAGATCTTTGACCCGCGATGCCTCGATGGTGAAGAGCGGTCGAGCCGCGGAGATCGAGAATGTCACAGGTTT
>CAJAFD010000059.1 GCA_903938935.1 uncultured Opitutia bacterium | reverse complement strand
TCGCGCCGCCGCGAAAAATAAAACCGCCGAGCCAGGCATGAGCCTGAATCGGCGGTTTGGGTTAAAGGAGCGTGCGCCTCAGAAACTCAACGTGAGCGTCACGCGGCTGTTGAAGCCGGGTTGGGTGAAGCGGGTGAGGTCGGCGCGGGTGCTGCTCAATTCACGCACGTCCTGCCAATACCAATACTGACGGTCCGTCACATTATAGAGGCCGGCGCTCAGGCGGAGGGTTTTGGTGAAGTTCACGTAGCCGGTCACGTCAAAGAGCGTCACGCCGCCGGGTACGAATTGCACGGGCGCGGGCGGGCGGCCGTCCCAGAGCGAGAGAATCGCGGAGGAATCCACGCGGTTTTGACGGGCGTGCGTCGTGGCGGTGAGGCGCAGGCCCCAAGCGTCTTTGGCGGCGTAACTGAGCGCGCTCACCCATTTCGGAGGCTCGATGGAGTTGAGCGGTTTGTTGACCTCGAGGTTGTCGCCGCGGGACCAAGCGTAGGAGTTGGACCAGGTGGTGCCGTCGAGGACTTTGGCGTAGTGGCCGAGAGGCAATTCGACGGTGGCTTCGGCGCCGTAGATGCGGGCGCGGCTCACGTTTTTGGATTGGTAGACGACGGGATCGTTGGGCGAGCTGGGCAGTTGCGGGTCGCGCGTTGGGCTGAAGGTGTCGATGAACTCGGCGTAGTCGTTGTAGAAGACGCTGAAAACGTAGGTCGATCCGGGCCGGCGGGCGCGCATGCCGATGTCGTAGCTGTCGCTGGTTTCGGCTTTGAGGGCGGGGTTGGGCTTGGTGCGGTAGTAGACGGGCGGGGTGGTGAGATTTACGATGGAGCCGTTGAGGTCTTCGTTGGTGGGGTTGCGGAAGCCGCGGTGGTAGCGGGCGAAGAACGTCTCTTGCGAGCTGACGTGCCAGAGCAGGCCGAGCTTGGGAGCGACGGACCATTCTTCGAAGCCGACGGGCGGGGTGCCTTTGGCGAGATTTTGGTAGAGGGCGTCGTTGGTGACGGAGAGTTTATAGTGGTCGAGGCGGAGGCCCCAGGTGGCGATCCAGTGCTGGCCGGCATCGAGGTTGAACTCGTCTTGGGCGAAGAAAGCATAGCGGGTGATCTCACCGTCGGGGATGCGTTTGAGGGGGAAATTTTCGCCGACAAAGATTTTGTTGAGGAACGCGCCCGTGGTGCCGTCGTACTGGGAGAAATCTTCGTAGCGGCTCTGTTTTGTACTGGAGCCGTCGAGGCCCCAGAGGATGCGGTGCGAGCGGCCGGTGATCTGGGTGGCGCTCTCGACTTGGACGGAGCCGGAAAGGCCGCGATTGCGGAAATCGGAATCACGGACGCGTAGGCGCGGGACGTAGATTTGCGGGGCGGGCGGGGGCGGGCCGGCGGGGATGGATTGGGTGGTGACGTAGCTCTCGCGGACTTTGGCGTCTTGCCAGGAGAGGCGCGTCTGGACGTTGCGGAAATAACCGCTGCCGCTCGTGAAATCGTAGCCGAGGCTGGCGCGGTCGCGGGTGATGCGTTGGCGACCCGTCTGGCCGGCAAAGGTCGAAGTGATCAGACTGGGAAAGGACGCGTCGGTGGTTTTGGTGTACGTCTCGCCGGTGAGGAAAAGCGTGCGGCCGGCGGCGGGCGTGTAATCGACGCGGAAGAGCGCGGCGTCGATTTTGAACTCGGAGGGATCCGCCGGGTACGAGCCGTTGGGCTCGGCTTGGTGGCCTTCGCGGTGCGTGGCGGTGGCGACGGCGGCGAAGCGCCCGGTGCGGCCGGCGGCGCTGGCGGTGCCGGTCCATTCATCGGTGGCGGACGCGTAGGTGGCGGAGGCGCCGGCGAGGAGGTTGCGCTTGGCCTCGGCGAGGAGCGCGGTCGGGGCGGGGCTGATGAAGGACAACACGCCGCCGACGGCGTCGGAACCGTAGAGCGCGGAGGCGGAGCCTTTGAGGATTTCCGCGGTGCGATACAGGGAAGGCTCGAAATAGTCGCGGCCGATGAGCTGCGCGTTGCCGAAGGTGAATTGCTCGGGTTGGCGCACGCCGTCGACTTGGATCAAGACGCGGTTGCCGTCGAGGCCGCGGATGTTGAAGGAGCGCGTGCTGGGGAAATTGCGGGGGGCGTTGCCGGTGGCGCCGAAAGCCGCGGGGGCGGAGACGCCGGGCTCGTTGCGGGCGAGGTCGCGAAGGGAGGCGACGGGGTTGAGTAAATCATTGAGCCGGATGACGGAAACGCTCGCGGGTACATCGGAGACGGGTTGCGCGATGCGGGTCGCCGTGACCGTGATCTCGTCGAGGGCGATGGCCGGGTCGGGCGCGAATTGGGCGGTGGCGACGGTGAGCGCGAGCGCCGCGGTGAATAGAAGCGCGAGGGAGCGCGGGAGGGTTTTGGAGACGAGCATGGTGTCGGGACAAAAGATGTCAGCCTCCACAATGCGGGCTGGTGGTAAGGTGCAACTTTGGAGTGAGTTTTTCAGGCAGGTATCACGCGGGCGCGCCGGGGGTGTTGCGGCTATTTATAGGTCAACGCGCTCGCGCGGGATGGATTTTTTCCGGTGCAGGTGGGAGTTCTTAGGGCGCGGCGGCCAAAAAATTTGACTCAATGCCAGATTTCGCAAGGTATTGGCCGTCGTCGTTTTTTCGCTCTCTTCAACCCAAAATATCAGGAGAAACCACCATGAATCGTCGCACGTTTACGCAAGGGCTCGCTGTGGCCGTTGCTCTATTCCTCCCCGTCCTCGCCAGCGCCGCGGAAGTCGCCGCCGCCGACACGCACACCAAGGGCGCGAAACCGCGCCGCATCGCCCAAGGCCAGACCGTTAACCTCGCCGACTACGTCGTGCCCGGTAAGACGACCGTTTTTGATTTCACCAGCAAGTATTGCCCGCCCTGCGAAGCGATCGCGCCCGAGCTGGATAAACTCCACGCCAAACGCGCCGACATCGCTGTCGTCGCCGTGGATATCAACCGGCCGGAAACGCGCGGCATCGATTGGAAATCGCCCGTCGCGCAACAATACAGCCTGCGCTCGATCCCGCATTTTAAAGTCTACGGCCCAGACGGAAAACTACTCGCCGAAGACACCCCCAACGACGCGAAAGGGCGAAAAATGGTGATGCAGTGGTTGAATTAATGCCTGCGCGTTCACCGCGGGCGCAGCGCCGTCGCGCGGTGCGCCCGTGATCCGCACGGCGGCTTGACTCGCCCCGAGCCCCGCGAGGAATGGAGCCATGAATCTTATGCGTGCTGTTTCAGTTTCCTCGGTCGCTGCGCG
>CAJAFD010000058.1 GCA_903938935.1 uncultured Opitutia bacterium | reverse complement strand
TTGGGCACCCAGACGTTGGTGCGATTATCGAAGAGCAAGGCGGTGCCGCTCGTCTGCGGAACGTGCGGCGCCGTGAGCCCTTGGATGCCGGCACCCGCCGCAGACGTGCGATTGGCCATCGAGGGCCCGAGGTAGTGGATCGCAGCGTAATCAGGATAGGTCAGCGCCGAGGGGTTGTTGGCGTAGACGTTGAGATCGGTCGTGTACGAATAGCCTTGGTAGCTGCGGAAAAAACTGGAGCTCTCGAGGTCGCTGTAAACGCCGGTGACGGTGTGTTTACCGAGGTGGCGGAGGAGGCCGGATTTCTGCGTGAGATCAAGCGTGGCGTACGTGGTCGCGCGAAAAGCTTTGCGGCGGTTTTCGCTGAAATTGTTGCCGATGGAATCCGAGGCAAAATAAGGCCGGCCGAAATTGGGGTTGGTGGCGCCGTTGACGAGCTTGCTCTGCATATCGACGTGGATCGTCGCGGCGTCGAAGCCGATGATGCTGGTGTTGGCCTTGTTTTGTTTTTGTTCGTCGTAGGCGACCTCGAAGCCGAGTGCGTCTTTGAAAAAAGTCTGGCGGAAGCTCGCGTTGAAGGCGTTGAAATCCGCGGCTTCGCGCTTGTTGGGGCCGTCGAGGAGCGTGTTGTAAAAATCGAAAACCGCTGGGTCGCGGATTTCCTGGTATTTCCAGAGGCCGGCGTAGGCTTGGCCAGCGGGCGCGAATTGTTGGTTGAGGAAAAACAGCGGGTTGTTGCCTTGCGTGGTGTAGTTGCCGACGCCGAACCATTGCGTGAACGGATTACCGCCGCGGCTGAGCATGAACGACGGCGTGCCGGCGCCGCCCATGACGGCGGAGTTGGGATCAGTGAACACCCCGCCAACTTGTCCAAACCAACGTCCCGCCGAGCCGAGATGCGCGGCGAGCAGCGGATTGTTGGTTACGGTCGTGGGCTGGCTGGCGTCGATCGCGACTTTGTTCAAGACGTTGAACCAAACCGAGAGTCCATCTTGCGGCGGCGTGGGCCGCGGGCGATTGGCGGAGATGTCGCCGTTTTCGTAGCTGACGTTGAGCTGCGTGAAACCATCGCGGAATAACCGGGGCTCCCAACGCAGCGCGGCGTAGAGCCGGCGGTCGTCTTCGAAGGCGGGTTTTTGGCGGAATTTTTTATCGTCGTTGAGTCCGATGATACGGATGCCGAGGCGGTCTTTGATGATCGACTGGTTCACATCGAGCACTTCGCGGTGCGAATCGTAGCGACTGTATGTCTGCTGAAACGTGATGCCGTTTTTGCGGAGGTTGGGGACTTTGAGTTGGTTGTTGATGATGCCCGCGGGACTGCCGAGGCCGAAGAGGATGGCGTTGGCGCCGCGCGAGATGTCGACGCGCTCGGTGTTGTAGGAATCGAGGCCGATGTCGGTCGGAAAAAAATCGCGCGTGAGATCGGCGCCGCTGAGACCACGGACGCGCGTGGAGACGTTGGGGCTTTGGAGGTTGGCCTCGGCGTTGGAGAAATTATTACCGGTGCTCACGCCGGAGTAATTGCCGCCGATGCCCGAGGCTTCGGTGCCGGTCGTGTAGACGAGGATGTCCTTGGTGTTGGTCGAGCCGGTATCGACGAGGAACTGGGCATTGACGACGCTGATGGCCGCGCCGACGTCGCGGAGTTCGGTGCGCAAGCGCGTGCCGGCGAGTGTGGAGGAGGATTGGTACCCTTTATCGGTATCGGTCTCGACGACGAAGGGCGAGAGGGTGACCAACTCGGCGGCCGTTGGCGGGGTGACGGGCTCGGCGGCGGTGGAGACGGTCTCGGGTACGGGTTGTTTTTTTCCCACGGCCGTCTTTGCCGCGGGCGTCTGCGGCGTGGCGATTTGCGCGGCGAGCAGCGGCGCAAGGAGCAGGAAAACGGAGCCGGTGAATAAGCGACGGAGTACAGCGGTACGGAGCAGGGTTTGCGTTAGCATGGTAAAAAATATGACTACGCGGACGGAAAATTCGTGCCGCGAACGGGAGGATAATGACGGGGTTGTGGGGTGCAGAAAAAAGCCAAGCCGAGGATTTTTCATCCCCAGCTTGGCGGCAACCCTGAAACGGGTCCGGGCGAGTTACCCGGATGAATACTCAACCTAGAATCAGACGATCTTCG
>CAJAFD010000057.1 GCA_903938935.1 uncultured Opitutia bacterium | reverse complement strand
TTGGTAAACGCGGCCGCCCTCTTCGCGCTCGGCGGGATTGCCGGCATCGAAGACGACGCCGTCGCCGGGTTTGAGCGGCGCGGAAAGCGTGAGCGCGACCGATTCGCCGCTGACGCGCGTGATCGTGCCGAGGAAGACGCCGCGCTTGGTGCCGAAGCGACCGTGGGCGAGCTCCTGGTTGTTGATGCCGCGAAACCAGCCCGTGTACTGACCGCGGGAGAACGCCATCTGGAGTTCGTAGTGCGCCGGGTCGAGCGAGGCAGTGGCGGGGGATTTTTGTGCGGTGGGAGCGTTGGGAGCGGCGGGCGCGGGCGCGCACATTTTATCGAGGGCCTGGCGATAGACGCGCGTGATGCTGGCGACGTATTCGGGGGATTTGAGGCGGCCCTCGATTTTGAGGGAGGAGACGCCGGCGCGGACGAGATCGGGCAAGACATCAAGGCCGGCGAGGTCTTGCGGGCTAAGGAGGTAGCGGCGGTCACCGAGATCAACTTTTTGGCCGTCGGAGATGAGATCGTAAGGGAGGCGGCAAGCTTGGGCGCATTCGCCGCGGTTGGCGGAGCGGCCGCCGAGGGATTCGCTGGTGAGGCATTGGCCCGAGTAGGCGACGCAGAGGGCGCCGTGGACAAAGACCTCGAGCGGTAACGCCGGCGCGGTGGCCTGGGCTTGGGCTGCCTGGATGGACTCGATCTCGGTGATGGAATTTTCGCGGGCGAGGACGACGAGTTGCGCGCCGAGATCGCGGGCGAAGCCGACGCCGGCGGCGCTGGTGACCGTGAGTTGCGTCGAGGTGTGGATCGGAAAATCAGGCGAGAGCGCGCGGATGAGTCGGCAGATCCCGACGTCTTGGACGATGGCGGCATCGACGCCGGCGGCGATGATGGTGCGCAGGTAGGATTCGGCGTCGGGCAACTCGGCGGTGAAGACGAGCGTGTTGAACGTGACGTAGCCGCGGACGCCGCGATGGTGGAGAAATTTCATGAGCGCGGGCAGATCGGCTTGCGTGAAATTTTTCGCGCGCATGCGGGCGTTGAAACGCTCGAGGCCGAAGTAGATGGCATCGGCGCCGTTTTCGACGGCGGCGCGGGCGCATTCCCAGTCGCCGGCGGGCGCGAGTAACTCGGGGCGCGCGGGACGAGCGAGCGCGGGAGCGGTGGTGGGCGTGGGCGACGAGGCGACGGACATGGATTGAGAGGTAGGCGAGCGGCGCGGCGCCGCAACCGCATTCACGGGGCAGGGGCGGGCGGGCGCGGGCGGGCGCGGGCGGGCGCGGGCGGGCGAGTTGGTTTGGTTGTAAGTTTGGCTGGAGCTTTGGCGATGGGTTGTTGAGCTTCGGGGCGCGGAGCCCCGCAGTGGTGCTGCGCAGTTTTCCCATTTATGAAATTTTTTACGCGAGTCGGTCTGGCTGGATGGTTGAGCGTGGGTGCGACGGTGCTGGCCGTGCGTGCGGAAAACACGGCGCCGAACTCGCGTTGGGCGGCGGTGGAAAATTATGTGGAAGCGGCGACGCGCCAGATGAGTGGCCTGCGCGCCGAGGTGGAAAAATTGAAAGCGGCGATCGGCGAGCCCGGTCGGCGCGTATGGGCGGAGCTCGCGGTGGAACTCGCCGCGGGCGACGCACTCGTGGGGCAGTTGCGCGCGGCGAGCCCGAAGGAATTTGATGCGCTCAAAGCGAAGTTCGAGCGCCTGCGGCGTGAAGTCGGCGAGACGATCGTGGCCGTGCAGAAAACGGGCGCGACGCGTTAAGGATTTTTTGGCCCAGCCGGTGCGCTCAGCCCGGCGTGCGCGACATGCGGTGCGGCGTGGCGCAGGCGGGCGGCAAAGTAGACGGTGAGAATAAAAAACCCGACCGAGACAAACCCGAGGTTGCCGTAGCCGAGCAAATGACCGTCGGCGCGCGTGGTGATGAAGGCGCCGGCGAGCAAACTAGCGAGCCCGCTGGCGGCTTGTTGCACGGCGGAATTCACGCTCATGAAACCCCCGCGGTAGCGGGCTTGCACGGCGTTGGCCACCATCGCCATCGCGGGAGCGTAGCGACCCGACATCGTGACCATAAACGCCGCCATGATCCCACAGGCTATCGGCAACGTCGCAGTATCGAGATGCGTGAGCGTGAGCACCACCCCGACGGCCAGCACCGAGAGAAACGTGAGCAAATGCAGCCGGTCGATCCGGTCGCTCAAGCGGCCGATGATCGGGGTCGTGATGACCGTCGCCAGTCCGCCGATCATGTAGGCTTTGGGCAAATCCGTCTCGCTCAGGCCGAAGTTGGCCACGAAGGACGGGGCGAGAAACGGAATGATGCAGCCGCCGGCCATCACCAATACGATGCTCACGGCAAACGCGCGCAAGTGCAGCGCGTGCGTGACGATCTCGCGCATCTGGCGGATCGGATTGTGGCCGTGGATGGCGGTCCGCAAGTGCGGCAACGCTAGCGCTGCGATGCCGAGAATAACCAGCGCACAACCGGCGAGCATGAAAAACGGCGCATGCCAGCCAAATAGGCCAGCGAGATACAACCCCGCCGGGATGCCGAGCACCGAAGCGATCGGGAACGCCCCCATGACCACGCTCATCGCTTGGCCGCGCCGCGCCGGCGGGATGATGTCGCCGACCATCGCGCTCACCATCGAGCCGGAAAGTCCGCCAAACGCACCGGCGGCGATGCGCGCCGCGATCAACCCATGGTGCGTCGGTGCGAGGCCGCACGCCAACGTGGCGAGGCCGAAGCCGGTATAAAGCACGAGCAAAGAGCGCTTGCGGTCGAAGCGATCCAAGACGAATCCGCCCGCGAGCCCGCTGAGGGCGGCGGCGCAGCCGTAGGAGGCGACGATCACCGTGAATTGCCCCGGCGTGAGGTCGAACACGCGCATGAGCTGCGCGCCCAAGGGCATGATGATCATGAAGTCCAACACATGCGTGAACTGCACGCCCGCGAGCGTCAGCAAGGTGATGCGTTCACGGCTCTTGGTCAGCGAGTGGTGTTCAGGAACTGACATGGAGCTTTTCAATCTTGGCCGTTTTTCTCAAAGCGCAACGTCGGCTTGTGCGGCCGATCGGCCCCGCGGAGTTTTTAAGATCAACTCATCAGCTCATGAGCTCGGCGGCCCGCTCGCGTAGCACCGTGAGAAATTGCTCGGCGCCGCGACTTTGGTAACGTTGTTGATGGCGGATGATGGCCAGCTCACGGGAGGGCGAACCGCCCGAAAGCTCGATGTAGACGAGCGATTTAGCGTCCTCGGGAGCGCGGGCGACTTGAGGCAAAATGGAAATACCCACGCCGATGCCCACCAAGGCTTTGACCGTGGCAACCTGCGCGCAACGGAAGCCGATGCGCGGTTCGAAATTGTGGTTGCCGCAGAAACTCTGGATCTGGCTGGCGAGCGAGCTGGAGGAACCGAGGATGACAAAGGTCTCGCCGGCTAGATCGGGGGCTTTGACGCGGGGTTTGTGGGCGAGCGGGTGGTCTTTACCGACGACGAGCAGCAGCGGCTCGGTGAGCAGCGGCTCGACGGATAACCGCGGGTCTTTGATGGGCAGAGCGACGATGGCGAGGTCGACTTCGCCCTCGACGGCCGCGCGCGTGAGATGGGTGCGAAAATCTTCCCGCACATCGATTTGGAGATTCGGATGACGAGCCCGACACCGGGTGATCAACTCCGGTAAAATATAGGGCGCGACCGTGGGGATCGCCCCGACCACGATGCGCCGCTCCAAGGTGGGGTGATCGCCGAGTTCTTTGGCGGCATTTTCGATCTCGAAGAGGATGCGACGGGCGCGTTCGAGAAACACTTCGCCGGCTTCGGTGAGGACGGCTTTGCGGCCGAGGCGGTGGAAAAGCTTACGCCCTACCTCATTTTCGAGGTTTATTATCTGCTGGCTGAGTGAGGGTTGACTGATGTGGACGCGTTCGGAGGCACGGGTAAAATTACCCGTCTCGGCCACGGCGACGACATAGCGTAGTTGATGGATTTCCATAGTCTAAAGATATGGATAATATAGGTACTACCGATTTCAACTATTGAAAGAGTGGGTGTATGATGTGCGTCCTGACCCTTCGTGGGTCGGTTTAACACAAAGACACACACTATGAAAAAGTACATCAATGCAGCTACGG
This sequence comes from uncultured Opitutia bacterium, assembly GCA_903938935.1. Classification (GTDB taxonomy): domain Bacteria; phylum Verrucomicrobiota; class Verrucomicrobiia; order Opitutales; family Opitutaceae; genus Tous-C4FEB. The sequence continues at coordinate 3,362 of CAJAFD010000057.1, read as the reverse complement.
TCATCCCCGGCGTCATCGTCGCGACCGTGCTTCAGCTTTCTTTCGGTTCCATCGCTAAGGCTGATATCGTCTTGGGCTTCGGCACGGTCGCCGTGCTGCTCGCCCTCGCGACGCTCGAATATCGCCTCAACTGGAAACGGTTGCTGGGCCTCTAATCCGGACCACGCAAAAACCCTCCCTGCAACGGGGCCGGAGCAATCCGGCCCCGTTTTTTTGCGCCCACGTGGCCGGGTTGGCGGTTAAGTTCGCCGAGCCGAGGCTGGCGGCGAGGCCGACGAGGATGGCGGCGGGCTGCATGGGCGTGCGGTTTTTACGCGCAGACGGGGTGGGGCGGGGTAACTAAAAAAAGATGCACGGATTCCAAAGAATACCGTGCATCGTATGCAGGAGATTTTGTTTTTTAGAAAACTTACTTCAGGAGCATGTCCTTCACCGTCTTACCGGCGGGGATCATGGGGAGCACGTGCTCGGTGTAGGGGACGATGACGTCGAGGACGTAAGGGCCGTCGTGATCGAGCATTTCCTGGATAGCGGCGCGAAGCTCGCTCTTTTTGTGGACGCGGCGGGCTTTGACGCCGAAGCCTTGAGCGATGGTGACGAAGTCCGGGTAAATGCCGGCGAGGTTATCGGGGCTGCCGACGTTGTTTTCGTCGCCGAGGATGGTGTTGCCGCGGACGCTGCCGTAGAAGCGGTCTTCCCATTGGACGACCATGCCGAGGTGTTGGTTATTTAGGATCATCGCTTTGGCGGCGATCTTCTCGATCTTGGCGGTGGCGAGTTCCTGGATGTTCATGACCCAAGAGCCGTCGCCGTCGATATCGATAACCTGTTTATCGGGGCGGGCGACTTTGGCGCCGAGGGCGGCGGGATAGCCGAAGCCCATCGCGCCGAGGCCGAGCGAGCTGATGTAGCGGCGCGGCTCGTCGAAGCGGTAGAATTGCGCGGCCCACATCTGGTGTTGGCCGACGCCGGTCGTGATGATGGCGTCGCCCTTGGTGAGTTCGTAGAGCGTCTTAACGGCTTCCTGCGGGACGATGTGTTTGCTTTCTTCGTAGCTAAAGGGGTGATCCTTCATCCACGTGGCGATCTGCGCGTGCCACGCGGTGTTGTCGGGCGGGATGAAGGCAGCGGCGAGCTGGTTGAGGCGCGTGAGGGCGAACTTGATGTCGCTGGTGATGGCCAGCTGGACGCGTTTGTTTTTGTTGTGCTCGGAGGCGTCGATGTCGATGTGGACGATCTTGGCGTGGGCGGCGAATTTATCGGTGTTGCCCGTGATGCGGTCATCGAAGCGCGCGGCGAAGCAGAGGAGTAAGTCGCTCTGGTCGACGGCCCAATTGCCATAAGCGGCGCCGTGCATGCCGAACCAGTGCATGGAAAGCGGGTGCGTCTCGGGGAACGCGCCGATGCCCATGAGCGTGGTGGCGACGGGGACGTTGACCTTGACGGCGAAGGCTTTGAGTTCGGCGCTGGCTTCGGCTGAGATGACGCCGCCACCGACGTAGAGGACGGGTTTTTTCGCTGCAGCGATGAGGGCGAGAATTTCCTGCAGCTCGGCATCGGAAGCGTGCGGGGTTTGGCTGAGCGTGGGGTTGCGGAACTCGACGCCGGAGGGGAAAACGGGTTTAAATTTCGCCTGTTGGATGTCTTTCGGGATGTCGATGACGACGGGGCCGGGGCGACCGCTGCGGGCGAGCACGAAGGCTTCTTTGAAGATGCGCGGCAGGTCGTGCACGTTCATCACCAAGTAGGAATGCTTCACGATCGGCAGCGTCATGCCGTAGAAGTCGGTTTCCTGAAACGCCATTTTGCCGATGTATTTGGAAAACACCTGGCCGGTGATCGCGACCATCGGGATCGAGTCCATGAACGCATCGGCGATGGCCGAGACGAGGTTGGTGGCGCCGGGGCCGCTGGTGGCCATGCACACGCCGACTTTACCCGTGACGCGCGAGTAGGACTCGGCGGCGAACGAACCACCCTGCTCGTGGCGGGGGAGAATCGTGCGGATTTTGTCGGTGCGGGCGAGGGATTGATGGAGCTCCTGCGACGCGCCGCCGGGATAGGCGAAGATGACGTCGACGCCCTCGCGGATCAGGCACTCGACGACGGCGTCGGAGCCCTTCATTTCGCGGCCGATCTCGGCTGGGGGAAACGTGGCGGGGGTGGAGGAAGTTTTCATAGGGACGGAAGTAGGCGGAAAAACGTGAAGAAAAAACCATCAGTAGCGTGAGAGGCAACCTTGGAAATAAGGGTTGGCGCTCTGGCGGGCGCCTTGCAGCTTGGCGCGATGCTGAAGCTTTTGTTCATTGGCGACATCGTGGGGCGGCCCGGGCGCGACCTGGTGATGGAGCGCGTGCCGCGTTTGCGGCAGGAGCTCGCGCTGGATTTCGTCATCGCCAACGCCGAGAACGTCGCGGCCGGCGCGGGTATCACAGGCAAGTTGGCCAAATCGATTTTAGAGAGCGGCGTGGACGCGATCACGCTTGGCGATCACGTGTGGGATCAACGCGGTTGGGAGACGGAAATTGCGACGATGGATCAAGTGTGTCGGCCCGCGAATCTCCCCAAATCTAATCCCGGCTGGGATCATGTGATCATCGAGAAACGCGGTTTCCGCGTGGCGATGTTCACCGTGCTCGGGCGGACGTTTATGGGGCTGAAAGCGGATTGTCCGTTCCTCTGCGCGGACCGGATGATCGAGCAACTGCGCTCGCAGGCCGACGCGATCGTGGTCGAGATCCACGCCGAAGCTACGAGCGAAAAAATCGCGCTCGGTTGGCACTTGGACGGTCGCGTGACGGCGGTGTTGGGCACGCACACGCACGTGCCGACGGCGGATGCGTGCGTGTTGCCCAAAGGCACGGCGTTCATGTGCGACGTCGGTATGACCGGGCCTTACGCGAGTGTGCTCGGGCGCGAAGTCGCTCCCGTGGTCGCGAAATTTATCGAAGGCATGCCGCTCCGTTTCGAAGTCGCGGAAGGCGACGTGCGGTTGTCGGGCGCTCTAGTGGAAATCAGCGCTTCGACGACGCGCGCGAAAAAAATCGAGCTGTTGACGGTGCGCAAATAACGCCAGCGCGCGAGCCGCGCGCTGAGTCGCTCGGGGTGGTGGCGAGCGGCGGCGCGGGTGGACTCGACCGGAGAAAAACTCAGCTGCGGACCGTGCCGGCTTCGACGTCGGAGCCGAGGTGGCGGTAACGTTCGTCGCGGGTATCGAGGTGCTTCTCGGTGTCGAGCGCGCGGAGATCGTTGAGGTGTGTTTGCAGCGCGTTATTCAGCGCGGCGGCGGCTTGGGCGGGGTCGTTGTGGGCGCCGGCGCGGGGCTCGGTGAGGACCTCGTCGACGATGCTCATCTTCTCGAG
>CAJAFD010000056.1 GCA_903938935.1 uncultured Opitutia bacterium | reverse complement strand
TCGTCGGTCGAGGTGATGAACTCGGTGCCTTCGTAGGCGTTGCGACCTTTCACGGTGCCGTCGGTGGATGTGATCGCGATGCGCTTGATGAGATTACCGGCGGGTTCGCAGATGAAGGCGTCGCCGGAAAATTCTTTGGGAAATAATGAACCGCGGTAAATGACCGGGCCGCAGGCGGCGGTGACGGCGAACATCTTGCCGTCGTCGTCGAGGGATTTGTAGCCGCGGTTGATGCCGGTGGTGACGCGGCCGGGCCAGACGCGGAGATTTGCGGGCACGACGGCGACGTTGTTGCCTTCGGCGATGAACGCCGGGTTGCGGCGCAAGTAGGCCGAGGGGAGCGCGTCGACGCGGAGCGGATCGCTGTTGCTGTTATAATAGATGCGGCCGGTGTCGTCTTGGGAAATGCCCCATTGGCCGCGCGTGATGGTGGACTCGCGCGTGAATTTCCCGGCGCCGGCGTAGCGGAAGCGAGCGGTGTGGTTCGCGCTGTAGATCCAGTTGTCGAGCGCCCACATGAGGCCGTTGGCGGTGTGCTCGGGATTCACGGTCTGGCCGTAGTCGGAGGCGATCTCGATTTTTTCATCGGCGATACCGTCGCCGTTTTTATCGCGGGCAAACCACAGATAGGGCGGCGCGGCGACCAAGACGCCGCCGTCCACGAGCGCAAACGCGCGCGGCATCACGAGGCCGTCGAGAAACACGGTGCGTTTGTCCATGCGACCGTCGCCGTCGGTGTCTTCGAGCACGGCGATGGAACCGATGGGCGCGTCCTCGCCTTTGCCGTCGACGTTGGGCATGTAGCCGCGCATCTCGACGACCCAGAGACGGCCGTCGGGGGCAAACGTGAGTGCGATCGGATCGTGCACCAAGGGCTCAGCGGCGACGAGTTCAATGCGGAAACCTGGGGCGATCTTGAACGCTTTTAACGCGTCGCTCGGCGCGAGCACGGGCGCGGGCGGGACCTTAATGTGCGCGGCGGGCGGCAGTTGCACTTCGCCCGCGCGATCGCCGCGTTGGGCGTGGAGCGGGGCGGCGCAAAGAGAAACAAACAGGGCAAGCAAAGTGGGGCGAAGCATCATACGGAGGCGAGCAAGACGAGCCGACGGTGGAAAAGTCTCAACTCCGAAACGCAGTAGGATTTTCCCTTGTCAACCCGGGGCCCGAGCCGGACGGTTCGCGCATGAGCCCCCCACTCTGGCGCAGCCCCCGCTCCCGTACCCGTGCGTGGATCATGGTCGTAGTACTCGGAGCTAGCTCGTCCGCGTGGATTACAGCGGCGGAAACTCCGCGCGAGGCGACGCCTTACAAGCAGGGGAAAAAGACGCGCGATGGGCTAGGCGTGTATTATTTTGGCCGGGAGATCGCGCACTACATGACGCATTTGGCGGCCCCTTGGCTCGAGCGGCCGGAGCGTGACACCGAGGAGCGACCCGATCTGGTGTTAAAAGCGCTCGCGCTGAAACCCGGCGACGTCGTCGCAGATCTGGGCTGCGGCACGGGTTATTTTAGCTGGCGCATGGCGCAAGCGGTGGGGCCGCGCGGCGTGGTGTATGGCGTCGATATTCAGCCCGAGATGATCGAGTTGCTCGCGGAGAAAATGAAAGAGCGCGGCGTGGCCAACGTCACGGGCGTGGTCAGCACCGTCGACGATCCGAAACTTCCCCAGCCCGTCGATCTGGCGATCATGGTCGATGTTTACCACGAATGCAGCCGGCCGGCGGAATTCATCGCCGCCGTCTGCCGCAGCCTGAAACCCGGCGGGCGTGTCGTGTTCATCGAATATCGCGGCGAAGATTCCACGGTGCCGATCAAAGCCCTCCACAAAATGACCGAGGCGCAGGTGAAGCTCGAGATGACCGCGCAACCGCTCGACTACGTGGAAACGTTTCGCGGGCTCCCGCGCCAACATATGATTATTTTCCGCAAACGCGCCGCCCCTTAAGACACCGCTGCTCGACACTGCGCGACTTTTCTCCACGCTGACGCCACATGAACCCCCGTGTGCTCCTCGCGTTTTTGGCCTTCAGTCTCGCTCCTGTTTTCGTCGTGGCCGCAGAGCCGCCGCAGGTCGAGCAATGGGGCCGTTTCGAGCTCAACCTCACCGGCCCCGCCAGCGGCAACCCGTTTCTCGAAGTCGAGCTGAACGCACGCTTCACGCAGGGAAACACCACGATCAACGTCACCGGTTTCTATGACGGCGAGGGGCAATACCGCGTGCGCTTCATGCCCGAGAAAACCGGCGAATGGCGTTATATCACGCGCAGCAATCGGCCCGCGCTCGACGGAAAAACCGGCACCCTGATCGTCACGCCGCCCAGCGCCCAAAACCACGGCCCCGTGCGCGTGGCCCACTCGTATCATTTCGCCTACGCCGACGGCACGCCCTACCGCCAGCTCGGCACCACGGCCTATGTGTGGACGCACCAGGGGAACGCGCTCGAGGAACAGACGTTGCGTACGCTCGCCGCCGCCCCGTTTAACAAAATCCGTTTCTGCGTGTTTCCTAAAAACTACGACTGGAACAAGAACGAGCCGCCAACTTATCCCTTCGCCGGTACGCCACCGTCGTCGTGGGATTTCACGCGCTTCAACCCCGCGTACTTTAACCACCTCGAGAAGCGGATCGCGCAGTTGAGCGAACTCGGGATCGAGGCCGATATCATTTTGTTTCACCCCTACGACAAAGGTCGCTGGGGCTTTGATCGCATGGATGCCGCGAGCGATGATCGCTACCTGCGCTACGTCATCGCCCGACTCGCCGCCTATCGCAACATCTGGTGGTCCCTCGCCAACGAATACGATTTCATGAAAGAAAAAACCGAATCGGACTGGGACCGCTTCGGCCTCATCGTCCAAGAGAGCGATCCGTACGCGCACCTGCGCTCCATCCACAACGGCACACTGATTTACAACCACAACCAAACCTGGGTCACCCACGCCAGCATTCAAAATGGCTCCGCCGTCGAGGAACCAGGCCGCGCGCAGCTTTACCGCGACGCCTACCGCAAACCTGTCGTTTACGATGAGGTAAAATACGAAGGCGATCTCCCCCGCCGCTGGGGCAACCTCTCCGCCGAAGAAATGGTGTTTCGTTTTTGGAACGGCCACATCGCCGGCACCTACGTCGGCCATGGTGAAACGTACCTCAGCCCGGCCGACGACATCATCTGGTGGGCCAAAGGTGGCAACCTCCGCGGAGAAAGTCCCGCACGCCTCGCATTTCTCCGCCAAGTCATGGCCGAGGGCCCCGCCGAAGGCATCAACCCCATCGACAAATGGCAGGACCCTCGCTTCGGCGGCCAAGCCGGCGAATACTACCTGCTCTATTTCGGCAAAGAGCGCCCCACTGCCTGGCGATTCGAGCTCCACAAAAATAAACTTTCCGACGGCCTCAGGTTTAAGATCGAGATTCTCGATACGTGGGCGATGACCGTCACGCCCGTCCCAGGCACCTTCGTCACCAAGAAAAAAGACGACTACATCTTCGAAGACGCCGCCGGCCAATCCATCCCACTTCCGGGCAAACCGTATCTCGCGCTCCGCATTAGCCGGGTAAACCCCTAGGCATTGAGACCAGAATCAGCGCAAACGCGGAGCCGTCAGCGCCGTTGGCAAGACTACCTAGCTTTCCACGGTCGCTGATATTTTTTATGGCCCGCGCATTCTGAACCTTGCGCCGCGCCGGGCACTGGCTTTCTTCAGCGGCGCATGCTTCTCCCCCGCCCCCACCTCCTTCGCCCACTCCTCGCCCTCACCGCCGTCGCCTTCGCGCTGACGTCCCCGCGCCTCGCCGCCCAAGCCGTTCGCACCGGCACCGTCGCCGAGCGCTACCAACTCCTCTGCGCCAACTGCCACGGCAAAAACCTCGAAGGCGCCCAAGCGCCCTCGATGCTCGACGACGTCTGGACCAACGGCGGCGACGACGAGAGCCTCGCCAAAAGCATCCGCAACGGTTTTCCCGACAAAGGCATGCCCGCATGGGGCGCCGCGATTCCTGACAAAGAAATCCGCGCGATGGTCATCTACATCCGCGAACTCCGCGCCAAGACCGCCCGCGAAAAAACCCAGTTCGTCAAACCCGCCGATTCCATGACGGCGCAAAGCCAGCTCCACGCCTACCAACTCAACACCTGGGTCGGCGGACTCAAAGAGCCTTGGTCCCTCGCCTTCCTCTCGCCCACCCAAGCCGTGGTCACCGAAAAACGCGGCTACCTCTACCTCATCGAAAACGGCAAACTCGCGGATCGTCCGCTGAGCGGCATGCCCGCCGTCGACACCGGCGGCCAAGCCGGTCTCTACGACGCCGTTCCTCATCCCGATTACGCGAAAAACGGCTGGCTCTATCTCGCCTTCAGCGATCCCCAGCAAAACGCCGACGGCGCCAAAGTCAGCCTCACGCGCATCATTCGCGGTAAAATCAAAGACGGCGCCCTCATCGACCAGCAGACGATTTACCAAGGCAAACTCGAGCACTACATCAAAGCCGGCGGCGTCCACTTCGGCGGCCGCATCGCCTTCGATCGCCAAGGCTATCTCTTCTTCAGCATCGGCGAACGCGGCCAAGGCAAACACGCCCAAGACATCGCGCGCCCCAACGGCAAAGTCCACCGCCTCCACGACGACGGCCGCATCCCTGCGGATAATCCCTTCGTCGGTGACGCCAAAGCCGACACCACCATCTGGAGCTACGGCCACCGCAACCCGCAAGGCCTCGCCTTCCACCCGATCACCGGCGAACTCTTCGACGCCGAGCACGGCCCCCGCGGTGGCGACGAACTCAACCTCGTCAAAAAAGGCCTCAACTACGGCTGGCCCGTCATCACCTACGGCATGAATTACGACGGCACCGCGATGGTCGACATCACCGCCAAAGCCGACATGGAACAACCCCTCGCTTATTGGGTGCCTTCCATCGCCCCGTGCGGCGCCAACTTTTACACCGGCGATCTTTTTCCTAAATGGAAAAACCAACTCTTCGTCGCCTCGCTCGCCGCCGAAGAACTCCGCCGCGTCGAAATCGCCGGAGGCAAAGTCGTCGCCCAAGAAATCATCTTCAAAAGCATCGGCCGCATCCGCCACGTGATCGGCGGCCCCGACGGCGCACTCTACGTGCTCTTGCCCAACCGCATCGCTCGGATCACCCCGGCGCCTTGAGGCACCGAAATTAAAAACGCGCGCGCCGGCTTTACTTCGTCAGACGCCGGAGCGCCGCGTTGATCTTCACGAGGTCGCACACCTCGGGATTATAGTCGGGGCCGATCCACTCACGCCACTCGCGGCCAAGCTCCGTCTCCGGCTCGCGCAGACACGCGAGCATGTCGTGAAACGCCTCGATGCCGCCGCAATCCTCCGGCGGACCCGCGCGTTCACCTGAGACGCAATGCGGATAACGCAGGCCCTTCTCCATCGCGATCGGTTTATCGACGCGGATATCCACCACCCAGCCCTCGGAGAAATTATAGCCGTAGGTAAACGAAGCGCGGTTTTCCAGATCGAGATCCGCCAACGAAATGTCGCGATCGTCCTCGATCAGCACCTCCTGCCGTTTGAGCGGATTACCGAAACGCAGGTCCTCAAAATTAAAAACGTGCGTCTGATAATCGAACCAGTCGAACGCCACTTGGATGCTGTCATGCAGCCGGGACAACCACATCGACTCGCGCACGAGCAAGACCCGCCCGACGCGCGGCTCCGTGCCGAGCACGGTCAGATGAAGAGGAAAAACTCGTTCCGCTTTTTTCTTTTTGGCGAGCGCTCCCGCGCCGTCTTGGAGTCCGATCATGCGGCGAACGTGAGGGCGGAATCGCCGCCGCTCAACGCTGAACACGCAGCGTCCCGTGCGCTTTTCACGCACCGAGACGCTCGTGGCGGCTCAACTCAGAAGCGATACGAAGCGCTCACGCCGAGTTGACGTGGATCGGCGCGGGCTTCGTAGCGCGTCTCGATGTAATCGGGATCGGCGTTGCCGAAGAAGAACACGCGTTTCTCGTAGCGCGTGTTCAGCAGATTTTTGCCCCACACGGTAAACGTCCATTGCTGCCACGCGTAGCCGAAGCTGGCGTTGTAGAGATGGAAGGCGCGACGAGCCTCGTTCTGGTTATTGGAGTCGAACTGCGTGGCGCGACCCACGATCTCAGCGTGGGCAAAAACTCCCGCCGTAGCCGCGCGGCGGAAATCCGTACCGAGCGTGTAGCCGGTGCGCGGGGTATTCGCCAAGCTGCGACCGCCGCCGGTGTTGCCGTTGGTAAGTTTAAACGGATCGAGCTGCGAACTCATCTGCGCGAGCGTGCCGCGGAACGACCACGCCGGCGTGACCGCGTAGCTCGCGGCGGCCTCGAAGCCAACGATATGGGCGGTGCGGCCGTTGGCGGTGAAAAAGCGATAGTTGCCGCCGAAGCCGGCGGAGTCGCGCACCTGCGTGTCGGCCCGATCGAGATAAAACGCGGTGATTTCCCCCGTGAGCCGGTGGTCGAGCGCATGGCCGCGGAAGCCGGCTTCGTAATTCCAGAGTTGCTCGGTGCCGTAGGTGAGCGGATCGGCGGGCGGGCTGATGCGAGCGTCGATGTTGATGCCGCCGGCCTTGTAGCCGCGCGTGACCGAGGCAAACGCGAGCACGGCGGACGTGAGATCGTGCTCGAGGGTCATCTTGCCGCCGAGGAGCGTATCATCAAAAGCAGGACGGAACGTGATTTCCGGATCGTAGGAGCTGCGCGCGGCACGATAGCGGGTCTTGGTGCCGCGACCGTCGAGGTTCACGCGCTCGCTGCGGAGACCGACGATCAAGCGCGTGTGCGCCGCGAGATCGTGCGCGATCTGACCGAAGAGCGCGACGTTGTCGGCGTTGTAACGGGTTTTGAGACCGCGGACGTCATAGGGATCTTTATTAATATAGGAGCTCGTTTCGTCGGTGTTGGAAAAAAATGCGCCGAGCGTCCAACGATCGATCCAGCCGAGCGCGGCGCGCGTGGCGGTAGAATCGAGGCGAAGTTCTTGGTTGAAGACCGAGCGCGTGCGCCGGACATCGCTGAAGCCCTCATACGAAGCGGCAGTCCAATCGTCGTCGTAGGAGTAAACGGATTTCACGCGACTGCCGCCGGTGATCGACGTGAGGCGCGCGCCGGCCAGACCTGCGTAGGTGCCACGAAGGCTGGCGGCGGTGGAGCGTTGCTCATCGCGGCCGGGTTGGTCGCTAAAAGTGCGGCGGCCGTTGTTATCGAGCGCGAATTCATCGAAGCCGTTGTTCACATCCGAAAACAAAACGGCGCCTTCCCAGCGCCAGGCGGGCGAGAGGACGGCGGTGAAGCGCAGGCGCGCGGTGAATTCGTCGCGGGCGTTGGTGTCGCGGTTGAGGGTGACGTTGTGGCGAAAGCCGTCGCTGCGGCTTTGGTGCACGGCGAGGCGCACCATAAAGCGCTCGGGGTTGGCGGCAACGAGCGGCCCGCCGAGGGCGAAACCGCCTTCGCGCAAGGCGTCTTGGCCGGCGTTGGTCTCGACGCGGCCGGTCCAGAACGGAGTCGGGGCGTTGGTCACGAGCCGCACGACGCCGCCCGCGGCGTTGGCGCCAAAGGCCCCAGCCTGCGGCCCGCGCAACACCTCGACTTGGCTCACATCGAACGTGCCGCCGAGCGTGCCGAGGCCCGTGAAATCCATGTCGTCGACCATGAAGCGCACGGCGGAATCGGGAGTTTCGCCTTCGTATTGGGAATTTTCGCCGATGCCGCGGATTTGAAAATAACGGGGCCGGGAAGTACCGCCCGTCCACGTGAGATTTGAGATTTGATTCACCAGATCGCCGAAGTGCCGCACGCCGCCGGCCTGCAGCGTGGCATCGTCAAACACCGTGACGCTCGCGGGCAACTTCGTCAGCGGCGAGGCCCAGAGATCGGCGGTGACGAGCACCGGAGCGAGTTTGACCGTCGGCGCGGAAGCCGCGGGCGAGTTCGCTTGCGCGTGGACGAGAGCACTCGCCGACAAAGTCGCGATGATCGAGAGGAGGATTCGGGTGGGACGTTTCATGGAGGATGAGGCCCGTCCTGAACTGACTCCCGAAAAAAGGGGCGCGAGTCGCGCCCTTAAAAAAGGCGCAATCCGCGCCTGCTGTTTCCTTCGTCGGCATGATCCGTTCAGGTTCGAAGGGTCCAGCGGCCGAATCGCGCCGCAATCTCAGTCTTCCGCGGAAGACACCCCTACAGGCGAAGCGGAAAAAGCGGCGTCCCGCGCCAACTGGCAAGAAAAACTTTAAAACACGTCCAGCCACCTAAAAACACAAGAGCCGCCCCCGATGAAGGAGCGGCTCGTGTAACCTAACACCAAGCAAACCGTATAGAACAACTAACCTGCATCGTCTTACCAGGACGATGGTGACTACGCGGAGATAGATGCGCCAAAAATCAAAACGCTCAAAAAAATCTAAAATAAATTGAGCGCAGTTATTTTCCGCCAAATCGCCCTCTGAAAAACACGAAAGCCGCCCCGATGAAGGGACGGCTCTTGTGACCTAACACCAAGCAAACCTTAAGAACTTGCTAACACCAGCGTCTTACCAGGACGTGGCTCACTGCACAGAGATAGATGCGGGTCGGAGCAAAACGCTCAAAAAAATCTACCGAAAAAACCGAAAAACTTAACCCGCTAGCCCTCAGTCTTTAAACGTCGAATGAGCGAGCGGTGCGGATGGCTCTGGCGCACCGACGACGGATAATTCGCCCTCATTTCCCGCCGGACGAGGCGTGTGCGTAAGCGGATAACTAAATTGCTGGCCCTCGTAATTGCGAAACACGACCTCGGTGTCGGTGATTTTTTCGACGTAGTCGGGATTGATGGGCACCTTGCCCCCGCCGCCCGGCGCATCGATCACGTACTGCGGCACGGCGTAACCCGTCGTGTGGCCGCGCAAGGCACGGATGATCTCGATGCCTTTGCGCACATCGACTTTGAAGTGCGCGCCGCCCGTGATCAGATCCATCTGGTAGATATAATAAGGCCGCACCCGCATCCGCAACAAGCGGTGCATGAGCGCCTTCATGACATCGACGTCGTCGTTGATGCCTTTGAGCAAAACCGTCTGGTTGCCGAGCGGTACGCCAGCGAACGACAAGCGCTCGCACGCAGCCCGCAGCTCCGCCGTGGCTTCCTTCGGGTGATTGGTGTGGATGCTCATCCAGATCGGCCCGTGTTTTTTGAAAATCTCGCACAATTCCGGCGTGATGCGCTGCGGCAAAAACACCGGGATGCGCGAGCCGATCCGGATAAATTCCACGTGCTTGATCGCGCGCAATCGACCGAACAAGTGATCGAGTTTTTTATCCGAGAGCAGCAATGGATCACCGCCCGAAATCAGCACATCGCGGACTTCCGGATGGTTTTCGATGTAGCGCAGCCCTTGCTCAAGCTCAGCGTGAAAATTGTAATCCTGGGCGTTGGAAACCAGACGGCTGCGTGTGCAATAGCGACAATACGCGGCGCACCGATCCGTCACCAAAAACAACACGCGGTCCGGATAACGGTGCACCAAGCCCGGGACCGGCGAATGTTCGTCTTCACCGAGCGAATCGAGCGTCTCTTCCTCGCTGAGAATCGCTTCGCCGCCCCGGGGAATCACCTGTTGGCGGATCGGACACTGCGGATCGTTGCGGTCGATGAGGTTGAAAAAGTACGGCGTGATCGCCAGCGCGAGTTTGTGGCTGGCGAAGAGGCAACCTGCCTTCTCGTCGGGCGTCAGCGTCATGTGCTCTTCGAGTTGGGCGACGCTCGTAAGGCGGTTTTTAAGCTGCCAAACCCAGTCGTTCCAGTCGCTCGCGGGGACATGTTGCCAGAGGCCTTGGCCTTCATACCAGGCGGAGCGGTCTTCGGTGTAGGGCATCGATGGTGGAGAAACGAGACGATTAGGCGCCTAACCATCGCTGTCAAATGGCCAACGCGATTCCGCGAAATTCACCGACGACTCATGTGGGCGAAATTTTCTGCGGCAAGTGACCCGTCGGCACACAAAACCCTTGGCACGGGGCACACGACGTCTTTTCGTTCGGCTTTAATGTCCACGTTCAAACCCGGAGTCCTAGCCCTTGAAGATGGCAGCGTGTTTCGCGGCCGTGCGTTTGGCGCCGCCGCCACCATCGCCGGCGAATGCGTTTTCAACACCTCGATGACCGGTTATCAGGAGATCATCACCGACCCGTCGTACTTCGGCCAGATCGTCACCATGACCGCCGTCCAAGTCGGCAACTACGGTCTCACGCCCGCCGACGAAGAATCCTCCGGCCCGAAATGCGCCGGCTTCGTCGTCCGCGAACTTTCGCCGGTGGTCTCCAACTGGCGCAGCGAAATCTCCCTCGACGCCTACCTCGCGAAAAACGGCATTCCCGGCCTCGCCGAGATCGACACCCGCGCCCTCACCAAAAAACTCCGCGTCGACGGAGCGATGAAGAGCTGCCTCAGCACGTTGCCCCTCTCCGACGAAGAAGCCGTGAAACTCGCCCGCGCGTGGCGCGACATGGCCGGCTCCGACTACGTCAAAGACGTCACCTGCAAAGCCCCCTACCTCTGGTCCGCCAGCGACGCCTCAAACTACAACGCCGCTTACCTCCCCGTCGGCACCACGTTTAAGACCCCGCCGCCACCGGCGAAGCGCTTCAAGGTCGCCGCCTTCGATTTCGGCGCGAAGCACACCATTTTTCGCAAACTCGTGCGCCACGGTTTCGATGTACACGTGTTCCCCGCCACGACCCGCGCCGAAGAAATCCGCGAGCATAAAGTCGACGCGGTATTCCTCTCCAACGGCCCCGGCGATCCCGCCGCCCTGAGCTACGTCCACCAGACCGTGACGAAGCTGATTCCCGATTACCCCATTTTCGGCATCTGCCTCGGCCACCAAATGCTCACGCACGCCCTCGGCGGCACGACGTTTAAACTCAAATTCGGCCACCGCGGCGGCAACCAACCGGTGAAAAACCTCGAGACCGGCAAAGTCTCCATCACCGCCCAAAACCACGGTTTCGCCACCGACCCCGCCAGCCTCGAGAAAAACGGCGCCAAGGTCACCGAGATCAACCTCAACGACCACACCGTCGAAGGCCTGCGCCACATCAAGCTCCCGGTCTTCAGCGTCCAATACCACCCCGAAGCCGCCCCCGGCCCGAACGACGCCGACCCGCTCTTCGTCGACTTCTACAATATGGTAGCCGCCCGCAAAGCCGGGAAAATCTAATGGTTCGGGCCGGCCCAAGCCGGCCCGTCCGATAAAAAAAACGCGCCCGCTAAATCGCGTACGCTCGGCGTTCAGCCGAGCCAACGCTCGAATTTCTCCGCGTCCTCCGGCGTATCGACGCCGATCGTCGGATCTTCGGTCAGCCCGCACGCGATCGTGTAGCCGTTTTCGAGCACGCGGAGTTGCTCCAGTTTCTCGATTTGCTCCAAACGCCCGGCCGGTAAGCTCGCGAATTTCTGCAACAGCGCCGCCTTGTACGCGTAAAGTCCGAGGTGCCGGAAACACGGATTCGCCCGCACCCACGCATCGTCCACCCGCCCGCCCAAATCCCGCGCATACGGGATCGGCGAACGCGAAAAATACAACGCCTGCTGCGCCCCCGGCGCCAAGACGACTTTCACCTGATTCGGATTCGCAAAGTCCGCCGCCGTCGTGAACGGCGTCGCCAACGTCGCCATATCCGCCGGCCCCGCAATCAGCTCCGCCAACGCCCGGATCTGCCGCGCCGAGACCAACGGCTCATCCGCCTGCACGTTGATCACGTGATCGGCGCCGATGACGTTATTCGCCTCCGCCAAGCGATCCGTGCCGCTCGCATGGTCCGCGCGGGTCAAAATCGCCCGAAAACCCCGCGACTCCACGCAATCACGCAAAAGCTCATGATCCACCGCGAAATACAAAGGAATCTCCGGCGCCTCACGCGCGATCCGTTCCGCCACCCAAAGCAGCAGCGGCTTGCCCTTGATCACGTGCAAGAGCTTGCGCGGGAAGCGGGTAGATTCGAGGCGGCAGGGAACGACAAGCGCTAGTTTCGACATCGCCCCGCCACCATAGCGTCCGGCTTTGAGGTTGCAAGCCGAGGCCCGCATCTCGATGTTGGTCCCTCAGTCCCGCCACTCCAGCATGAACAAAAGCGACGCCAAGCCCACTGCCACTCAACCCCTCACCAAGGAGTTAATCGTGCAGAACAAGATGGGCATCCACGCCCGTCCGGCCGCGATGATCGTCCGCATCACTAACAAGTTCAAAGCCGACGTCTTCGTCGAAAAGGACGAGGAACAGGTCAACGGCAAGAGCATCATGGGCCTCATGATGCTCGCCGCGTGCAACGGCTCCAAGGTCAAGTTCCTCGCCACCGGCGACGACGCCGCCCAGATGCTCGCCGAACTCGACGCGCTCTTCGCCAAAAAATTCGACGAAGCCTGAGCGCCTCCGCTCGATGCGAGTCGCGCTCGCTTCCCGGCCCCTGCCTTTCGGCGGCCCCCAACGGCCGCCTTTTTTATGTCCGCGCGCGGCGTAGCGGAACGGATTCCGCGAGCGCCCGCCGTCAAAGCCCGAAAAACCGCCGCGCCGTCGCCGTCGTCGTCGTCGCGATTTCCTCGATGCTCACGCCAAAAACGCCGGCCGCAAACTCCGCCGTATGGCGCAGCAACGCCGGCTCGTTGGGCTTCCCGCGATGCGGCATCGGCGTCAGGTACGGCGCATCCGTCTCAAGCATCAAGCGCCCCAAACCCTGCGCCCGCGCCGCCGCCCGCACATTGTCCGCCGACTTGTAAGTTAAGACCCCCGTAAACGACCCAAAGCCACCGCGCCGCTGCAACTCCGTCATCTCTGCGACTCCTTCCGTGAAGCAGTGAAACACCACGTGTTCCCACGCGACTCCGCTCGCGTCGATCAACTCCACGCACTCTTGGAACGCCCCGCGCGAATGCACCACCAGCGGACAACTCCGCGCCCGCGCGATCTCCAGCTGCGCGATAAAGGCCGCCCGCTGCCACGCAAGAATCTCCGCCGCTTTCGCCGGATCGTCCTTCGGCAGATGAAAACGGTCCAACCCGCACTCACCCAGCCCAACGGGGCGCGACGCCGCCGCGCCCTCCGTCCAAAACGCGTCGATCTGCGCCACCGCCTCAGCCCAATTCACGTCCACCGAACACGGATGCAGCCCCACGGTGTAATGCACGCCGCCGGCGTGATCCGCCGCCAATTTCCGATAAAGCGCCCAATCCTCCGGCGACGTGCCGATCGCGATCATCTCCGCAACCCCAGCCGCCGCCGCCCGTTCCAGCACCGCCGCAACTTCGCCGCGTTCGGCAAACGATTCCAGATGCGTGTGCGTGTCGATCAACGTCATGTTATAAAAAAGAAAAACTCCCGTCGTCGTCGTACCTCGTCCCTGCCCGCGCGTCATGCCGCCGCGCAGCCAGACCCAGGCTCACGCGAGCTCAGACCTTCGCCGCGTTATCGCAGACGTAGTGGACCATATTGCGCCGGTGATTGTACGAGCGCAGCGCCGCGTCCTTGGCGGTATCGCGTGACTTAACGAGGTGCCGCGTGGCCGCCATGGCCGCTGCCTCTTCGGCGGCCGCGAGCGCCGAGACGCAGATCATGGCCTCCGCGCGCGCATCAAGCCGACTCACGGGAAATAACGTGTGCGTGGCGAGCCAGCGAACGGTGGATTGCAGCGGATTCATAACGATTGATCCGGGACTATGACAGTTACTTCCATCCGCGCAAGCCGCTGCAAATTCCTCCGCTCCGTCCGCAACGGCCACCAATCGTACAAATAAATCTCCAAAGGCCGCCACATCGCGACCCAACCCATAATCAGCAACCCCTCGCGCACGACCCGCTCCACGGCGCCCATCGAAATAAATTGCACGAGCTCCGATCCCGCCAAACACGCCGCCATAAACAACACGCCCACCAACAGACTCAACCGCCCGCGCCACAACAGCTGCGAAAACTCCCGCTGTTTATGCTCCGCGCGATGTTGAAAATAACTACGCACCGCTTCGCGCACATCGACCGTCGAGGCCGGCGCCGTCGCCAAGTGGATCACCAGCTTCAGCTCGTGATGCAGCGGTATTTCCGCCGCCCAGCTGACGATAAATTCCTCGGCGTTGGCATCCAGGTCGCGCTCCAAAAACGGCGAGGGATCCAGCGAATTAAACAGCTGCGCGATCTCACGCATCCGCAATTCGATCACCTTGGGCTCGGGTGCGATCATGATTTAAGCAACGCCGCGCTCCAACGCGCCTCGTCAAAACCCACCAGCCCCACCCTATCCGGCGCACGCCACAAGAACGGGCGTTTCACGAGATTCCCGTTGCCCGCGAGCAACGCCAGCGCCGCCGCCTCGTTCATCGTCGGCAACTTCGCCCCGAGTCCCTGCGCTCGATAATCTAGGCCCGAGGTATTAAAAATTTTCCGCAACTCCCCGCCCTGCGCCGCCAGCATCGCCTTCAACTCCGTCGCGCTCGGCGGCGTTTCGCGGATCGGTTTCTCCACAAACGCCAAGCCTTGCGCCCGCAACCATTTTACCGCTCGGCGGCAACTGTCGCAGTTCGCGTAGGTATAAACGGTGATGGTGCTCATGATGCGATGCGCGTTGCAACGCGAACAGCTCGCGTACCCAGACCGTGCACCGTCCGACGCCGCCACGCAACTCTAGCCTCCGCTGCGACGATTGACGCCACGCGGTGCCAGATTTCAAGTTGACGGCCCATGGCCCCGATTCTCGCAGTCTCCCGCCTCCGCGTCACCCGCGGCGACAACGTCATTCTTCACGGCCTCGATTGGTGCGTCCGAAGCGGCGAACACTGGGTGATTCTAGGCGGCAACGGCTGCGGCAAGACCACGCTCCTCAAAGCGCTCCTCGGCTACCTCTCGCCCAGTTCCGGCGACATCGCGCTCCTCGGCCAGCGCTATGGCGAAGCCGATTGGCGCGAGCTCCGCCTCCAGATCGGCATCGTCACCAGCGCCCTCCAAGCCAGCGTGCCCGCCGCTGAACCCGCCCTCGAAACGGTCATTAGCGGCCGCTACGCCCAACTCGATCTCTGGCTCACGCCCACGCGCGCCGACATCGTCGCGGCGAAAAAAATTCTCCGCTCGCTCGGCGCCGCCCGCCTCGTCAACCGCGAGTGGCAATTCCTCTCCCAAGGCGAACGTCAACGCGTGCTCATCGCGCGCGCCCTCATGGCCCGCCCGCGCCTTTTGATTCTCGACGAGCCGTGCGCCGGCCTCGATCCCGTCGCTCGCGAAGATTTTCTACGTTTTCTCAATCGGCTCGCGCGCCAAAAAAACACCCCTGCCCTTGTCCTCGTCACGCATCACGTCGAGGAAATCCTTCCGTGTTTCACCCACGCGCTACTGATGCGCGCCGGCCGGGTCGTCGCCGCCGGCGCCCGAGCCCGCACGCTCACCACACCGCAACTCTCCGCTACGTTCGCCACGCCGCTCCGTCTAACCCGACGCTCGGGCCGCTACGTCTTGCGCTTCGGCCAGCGCGGCTAATCTTTCAGCTGCCCGCGCCTACGCGCACGACATCACCCGCGGCGAGCGGCAAAGAAACGTTGGGCTGCGCCCCATGCTGCACGAGTTTACCGGCGCGGATGACTTGGATCGCCCGCGACGCGAATTGAACCTTCGCCGCCTGCGCGCCACCCAGTAAATCCATCCCTTGCGCCCAAGGTACGCGCACCACCGCACCGTTCGCCGCATCGACAAACGTCACCATCCCCGCGCGCGCCCATTTAGCCGCCGCCACGATTCCGCCATCGGCGACCGAACCCGTCGCCCGCAGGGCCCCGACGACGACTTTTCCCGACGTCTTCACCACCGCACTCGCCGTGTCGCTCGCCACTCTCACCGCCGCACCCGCGAGATTGAGCGGCGCTGTGACTAATTTTGTGGCGAGACAACCGCTGCTGCACCCCAGCGCGAGCACCGCAAGCGCTGGCCCGAATATCCGAGCGAGGGGAGCAGCGAAAATCTTCATCCTTTTTTCACCGCGAAAATCTCCTCGAAAAACACCCGCAGGTGCGCCCAGGAGCGACGATCCGCCGCCGCATTATAGCCGATTCCGCCGACGAGCCCGGTCGCTTTCGCCACGTCGTCCGCCTTCGGATTCGTAAAGGCGTGGATCGCGCCGGCGTAGCTCATAAATTGATAATCAAATTTACCGTCATTCATGGATTTCAAGAACGCCGCGAGTTCCTCCGCTTTGATAAACGGATCGACGGCCCCGTGACACACGAGAAATTTAGCCCGGTTCGCCGCCGCGGCTTCGGGCGAAGCCGGAATCAACGAACCATGAAAGCTCACGATGCCCACCAGCGGCGCACCACTGTAAGCCAGCGCCTGACTCACCGCGCCGCCGAAGCAATATCCGATCGCGGCCACCCGCGCTTTATCCACTAGCGGCGAGGCGAGCAACTGATCGAGTCCCGCCCGCGCGCGCTGCGCCATCAGCGGTTTTCCGTAAAATTGTCCGGCCAGTTCACCGGCTTTTTTGGGATCAACGGTGACGACACCCGCGCCATACATATCCGTCGCGAACGCCACATAACCGAGCTCCGCCAGCTGAACCGCGCGACCTTTCGCGTAGTCGTTCAAACCCCACCACTCCGGCACCACGAGCACGCCGGGCGCAGGATTTTTGGCGGAGACCTTGGCGTCGTCGTAGGCCAAATAACCTTCGAGTTTTACGCCCGCGTGTTCGTAGGCGATGCCGCGAGTGATGACCTTGGCGGAGGAAACCGTAGCCGTTACCAGCAAAGCTGTGAGAAGAAGTATGAGGTTCATAAAGTAGATGATGCGACGGTTGAAAAAAGATCTAACAATGCACTCGGCACAAAACAAACGCCGCTCAACCCCTGGCGAATAAGGGCCGCACCGCTCGGCCTTTGCCATCGGCGGTGACGTAAAACGGCCGCTTCTCCACGTCGTAACCGTGATTCGCCGGGATCCCGACGGCGCGATACATCGAGGCGTGTAAATCACTGATCGTGACGGGATCTTTGATCGTCTTGCACGGACGCTCGTCGGCGGTCACGCCGTGGACATAGCCGCGCTTCATCCCGCCGCCAAACATCAATACGCTGCCCGCCGCCGTGAAATGCCGGTGCATACCGTAGAATTTCGCGTCGTTGAGCACCGCGGGCACGGGCACTTGGTCTTTCACGGTTTTCTCCGGTTTGCCCTCGAGCATCATGTCGCGGCTAAACTCGCTCGCGATCACGATCAACGTGCGATCCAGCATCCCGCGTTCCTCAAGATCGAGCACGAGTTGCGCGATGGGCGCATCGATCATCTGCTTCATGCCGACGAGCCGCGCGTGTCCGTTCTCGTGCGTGTCCCAATTCAGAAAGGGAATATACTCCGTCGTCACTTCGATGAAACGCGCCCCCGCTTCGCAAAGTCGCCGCGCAAGCAAACAGCCCAGACCAAATCGCCCGATCATACTCTCCTCGTATTTGGCACCGAAGCGATCGCGGGGCGCGTCGAAGCGCATGCCGGGCTCAAAGGTTGGAAAATATTTTCGCGTGCGCTCCAGTGGCTCAAGCGAGAGATCAAACGCCTTCGCCGCGGGCGAACTGAGCAGGCGGTGCGCGTTGTCCATCGAGCGCAGGAGCGAATCTTTTTGATAGCCGCTGCCTTCGCGTCCGATCGGGCTAGCGGCGAGCAATTCGCGGTAAAATTTTTCCCGATTAGCAAAACGGCCAGGGCTCATTCCCGCCGGCGGCCGCACCGCATCCGCCGCTTGCTCAGGGAAAGCGACGTTGAAAGGACCGTATTCGCTCCCGAGAAATCCCGCCGTCGTGAACGCCTTCAACTCTTCGCCTTCACCGAGATCGAAACGCTGGCCGATGTTAATAAACGCCGGCATCGCCGGATCGAGCGGCCCGAGCGTGCGGGCCATCCACGCGCCGATGTGCGGCGCCGCGACCGTCTGCGGCGGCACGTAGCCCGTGTGCCAATTAAACTGGTGCCGCGAGTGCAGAATAAATCCGAGGTCCGCCGCCTGCATGCCGCGGATCAACGTCCCGCGATCCATCACTTGCGCGAGATGTTCCAGCCCTGCCGAGAAACGCACGCCATCGACGTTCGTCGGAATCGAGGGAAACGTGCTCAACACTTCATTCGGGTCGAGTCCGGGCGCGTAAGGCGTGTAGCGCTTCGGATCAAAGGTCTCCGTGTGCGCCATCCCGCCTCCCATCCAGAGTACGATCACGCGATCGGCGGTCGGCGCGATTTTTTCTAATTCCTCGTCCGCGAAGAGCGGACGCGGCGCACCGGCCGCGAGGGCCGCGAGCGTAGCGGTTGACGCCGTTTTGAGAAAATCACGACGCGACCACAAATCGGGCCGAGCCTGACGAGCGGTGTGTTGGGCGATGAGACGGGAGAGATTCATGGCTGGGTGCGCGGGTGAAATCGGGACTCAGTAGATCAGTTGAAATTCGGGTAACATCGCCAGCGCCCAGAGCAGATCTTGGACGCCTTCGGCTTGAACCGGCGAACCCAAGAGCTGCGTCGCGGACGCGAGTTCGGCCGGCGTTGGACCGCGGCTGAGAGCTTGGCGATACAGCGTCGTCGCGAGCTGCGCGGAGTCTTTCGGCGCGGTCGCTAGGATTTTTTCGGCAGCGGTTTTAAGATTCGCAGCGAGCGTCGCACCATTGGTCAATTCGAGCGCTTGCAAGGTCGTCGCGGTGCCTTGGCGCACGGTCACGACTTGCTCGCGGTTGGGCCGGCCCAGGGCCGACATCAAAGGATCCGCCGCCAACAACGACGCGCGCTGCACGGGTAATTTTTCCGGCATCGCCGCCGCGAGCTCCATGAAACTGGCCCCGTGTTTCCAGGGCGCGAGTTCCACGCCGCCGAGTTCAAAGACCGGCCCCACATCCGTCGTCCACGTCGCATCGGAGACAAAATCCATGACCTGCCCTTCGGCCCGCACGCGGGCGTAGAGGATGAGCCCCGCCGAGGTGTTGGCTTCGGACGGAAATTCCAGCTGTGGCACCTTGGGATCAAAGGGCAAAGCTTTGCCGTTGGGCCCGATGACGGCGGGTGGAATCGGCGTCGCGCCTTCGGGCGTGAGATTGACCGCCATGATGCTGAGGGTGTTAACGCCGACTTTAAATTTTCCCCGCATGTCGATCAGGTCCGGACCGGCGCTCGTGCGTTTCGAGGAGGCGCCATAGGCTTGGCCGTTGATCGTGATCGTGTAACTGTTGTCCGCCGCGATCGCGATAAACGCATCCGTCGGCAGCGTCGCGAGCGTCACTTCGCGTTTGAACACCACCGCCGCGGGCTTCGTCTTGGTGGCAGCGTGGGCGTTCGTCCAAATCCATTTGGGCTGAAGCGCTAACGCTGGCGTCGCCGCCGAGTCCTGCAACGCGACTGCACGGTTCAAACGCGCATCGGCTTTGGCCGCGTGCTCGGAACCACTGAGCGTGAGCAGCGCGTCGGAAAATTGCTCGGCGCTCAGGCGACGCACGCCAGGACCGCGAAACACGTAATGCTCTTCCGTCTCGCCGACATTGACCACGGGCAACTGATACGCGCGCGAAGTCAGGATGCGCGTGAGGGTGTGCTTGAGATCGTAGCCGTGCGCGACGAGATCCTCCGCGAGCCAATCGATGAGCTCGGGCGACCAAGCCGGTTTATCCATTTCATCGACGGGCTCGACGAGGCCGTAGCCCATGAAACGTTGCCAAAGGCGGTTCACGATCGTGCGCGGCAGGCGACCGTTGGAGCGACCGGTGATGATCTCCGCGAGTTGGCGTTTGCGCGTAGCTGGGTCGGCTTTGCCGTCGATAAATCCGAGTTCGCCGTAGAGAAATTTCACCTGTCCGATATGGCCCGTAGGTTTATCGCACTCGGCGATTTCGAGCGGGCCATCGGCGTAGACGCTCGCGAGACCGTAAGCGTCTTTGAGCGTGTATTCGTTGATAAAACTATCGTGGCAGGAAGCGCACTTGAGATTCACGCCGAGAAACACCTGCGCGACGCCCTGCGCGGCCTGCATCGGCGGCACCATGCTGGCGTTGACCGCGCCACGCCAAAGAATGCCGTTGGTAAAGCCCTCGGCTTCGGCGCCGGGATTAATGAGCTGCGCGACAAATTGATCGTACGGCAGATTCCGCGCGAGCGCGGTATAAAGCCACGAAGTGATCGGCTTGCGCCCGCCGTCGATGTAGCCGGTGCCTTTGTAGTCATTGCGGAGAAGATCATTCCAAAACGTCAGCCAATGCTCCGCGTAAGCCTGGCGATTTTCGAGGAGCCGCGCCACGAGACGTTCGCGTTTGTCCGCCGCCCCATCGGCGACAAAGGCCTCCAGCTCCGACGGCGGCGGCAAGAGCCCGATCGTATCGAGCCACACGCGTCGCGCATAGACGCGATCATCGACCCGCTGCGGCCACGGCACGCCCTGTTGCGCCATGCTCGTACCGACAAAACCATCCACGGGATTCGCCGCCGCTGGTACCGCCAAACTCGTCAACTCCCGCGGCCGTAGATTCGCCGGCTCGTGTTTGGCGAAATTAATTTCCTGCGGCCACACCATGCCTTGATCGATCCAAGCGCGAAAAATCGCCACCTGTTGCGGCGTAAGTTTTTTACCCTTTTTTGGCATCACCGTCTCGGCGTCCAAACTCGTGATGAGTTTCATCACCGGACTCTCCGCGCTCTGGCCCGCCACGGCCGCGATGCCAGTTTCGCCGCCGTCGAGAAAATCGGCCCGCGTTTCTAGGCTAAAACCACCTTTTTCTTTACCCCGCGCGTGGCATTGCACGCAGCTCGCCTCAAAAATCGGCTGGATGTCGCGCGTGAAGTCCACCGGCACAGCGGCGGCTAAAGGCGTGGACACACTCAGGGTGCAGAAAAAAATAGCGGCAGCAGCGCCTAGCGGAGCGGAAAAGGGGTGAAGCATCTGGCGGATAAAAATCGTAGCTGAATAAACTAAGCCGGCAGAAAATCGCAACGTCGGGATGCTAACGTTGGATAAATTTATCCAACGCGCCGAAGTTTTTGAGCGGCCCGCTTTTCTTGTCCGGCATTTTCACGGTCGCCAACGGCGCAACCGGCGCAGGCGCAGGGGTTTTTACCGCCACCGATTTTGGCGGTGCCTCGGACTTTGTTTCCACGCTGCCGACTTTGCCAAAACTGGCCAGCCAGCGATCCAGTTTCACCGCCGACACCGGTTCCGCTGTCCCCAATTCCTGCGCAAAAAGACTCACGCGAAATTCCTCCACCCACCACCGAAACGCTCCGCCCTCCTCACGGTCTCTCAACTTCGCCGCCGCGGCCACATAAGGCGCTAACTGACGCGCCCGCTCGGTGTCTTTAACCGGATTTTGCCGCCAACGATCCGCGCGTTGCTTCATCGCTTTGAGATATCGCGGGAAATGCGCGAGCTGCGCATACGGCGTCGTCCGCACAAAATCCGCCGGCAACAACGCCGCCAAATCCCCCGCCAGTCCGGCGTACGGCGTCGCGTGCACCTCGAGCGCCAGCCGCAACGTCAGCATCTCCCGCAACTGCTCGACATAACGCGGCACCAACCCACGCAGATCCGCTTTCGCCCGATCCACCGCCGCGCCAAACGTCGTCGTCGTGAGCGCGCCCACGCGTTTCGCATCGCACACCCACGCCCGAATCGAACCCAGCGCGTGCGTTTGCAAATCCACCAGCGGCACCAACGTCGCGAGCAACGCCCCGAGTTCGCGCAACGCCTTCAAATCGCGCTCCAGCCAGCCCAATTCGTAGCGCACGTGAGATTCCAATAACGCCGACAGTCCGCGCGCCGTCGCCGCCTGCGCTTCTTCCGGCGTGCGCGCGAGCCGCAACGCCACCCCGCCATTTTCCACCACGAGCGCCGGAAACGCCTCGACGGGGACGCCCGCCTGCTCGCTCACGCGCACGCGCGGCGGAATGTCACCAAAAGTCCACGTCGTCTGCGGCGGTTTTTCCCACTGCGCGCGGGCGCGGCGCCATACTTCGGGCTCAGCCTTCGCCACGGCCACCGTCGCTTCGCGGCCGCGCTGCTGGAGCGCGGCATGAATCTCCGCCAGCTCGCGGCTCGCGCAGAGCTCGACCCCGTTATCATTCACGACGCGCACGCGCACGCGGAGATGATCGGGCAACGGTTTGTCGTCCCAGATTTTGGCCTGCACCCCGAGGCGGAAGCGTTCGCGCAACTCTGCCGCCAAGGCCTCGGTCAACGTCTCGCGGCGGTCCGTGAGCCGGTCGCGCGCTGCGACCCAGCCCACGAATTTTTTCGCGGTCTCATTCAACGGCACAAAAGCGCGGCGCAATTCCTTCGGTAGCGCCCGCAGGTAGTGTTCCACTTTTGCCTCGAGATGTCCCGGCACGGCCCAGTCGAGCGCGGCCACCGTGAGCGTAGCCGCATCACGCACGTTGACGTCGAGCGTCACCCCGTCATCCGCCTGTCCGGGTTTATACGAGTACGCGAGCGGCAAGGCTGAATTCGCCAGGGGCAGCGCCTCGGGAAACGCCACCGCATCGTGCTGCAGCGTGTCAGGATCGCGTAAATCCTCGGGCTCGAGCAGGAGGAAATCCGGTTCCGCGCCCCGCCGTTCGCGGACGAGGTCGACCAACTCTGCGACTGAGGAAATATGCTGCGGATTTTCTTCCGCCACGAGGCGCGCCGCGTAGAAACGGTAAATCGCCTCGTCGAGATTGAGGTAACCGGTGTCGCGTGTGCGCGTGAGTGCGTTTTCGATTTTCGCCCGTACGGCGCGGTTGTGCAGCAGACAATCGAGCGGGAAAACGACGGTGTCATTCACGAGCGCTTCGCGGATAAAAATTTCCGTCGCGTGCACGGGATTGATTTTCCCGTAGCCCACGGCGCGGCTTTCGAGTTCGAGGCCGTAGAGGCGCGTGCGTTGCTTCACCATGACGCGTCCCGCCTCTTCGTTCCAAAACGGTTCGCTGTGCGCCACGCGAACGACGTGCGCGCCGAGGTCGAGCGCCCACAGCGGGTCGAGGCGTGCGCAGGTGCGCGCGTAGAGCCGCGTCGTCTCCATCATCTCCGCGGCCATGATCCAGCGCGGGGTCTTTGGGCCTTTCTTGGGCGCCGCGGCAGGATCGGGTTTACCGCGCTTCGGTTCTTCGCGCCGAAATAAAACCGAGCCGGGAAACAGGCCCACGCGCCGGTCGTTGGTGGCTTTATAACCGCCGTTGTCTTCGTCGAGTTGCGCGATGTTGCCGAGCAAGCCGGAGAGAATACTGCGGTGAATCGCCCGATATCCGGGCGTGCCAAACGCCAGCGGCTGATCCGGATTTCGCTCCGCGTGTTCGCGGGTGCCGTCGTAAATCGACGACATCCGAAACGCCTCCCGCTCACGCAAAGTACCGAGCAATTGCGCGTGCACGTCGCGCCACTCGCGCAAGCGCGTGTAACTCAAAAAATGATCGCGGCAAAACCGCCGCAGCTTCGCCTGCGTCAGCCGCTCAAACTCATCATGAAACGCCTCCCAGATATTTAGCAGCGTAAGAAAATCGGAATCCGGATGCGCAAAACGTCGGTGCGCGGCATCGGCAGCTTGCTGTTTATCCATCGGCCGGTCGCGCGGGTCTTGGATGCTCAGGCCGGCGGCGATGACGAGGACTTCGCGCAGCGCTTTTTCCGTGCGCGCCTGCAAGATCATGCGCCCGACGGTTGGGTCGACTGGCAACCGCGCGAGTTCGCGCCCGACGGGCGTCAGCGGTCGCACGAGATCACCGGTTTCTTCCGTGGCCAACGCGCCGATTTCTTCGAGCAGCACGTAGCCCGAGCGAATCGCCTTCGGCGCCGGCGGGTTGATAAAGGGAAAGCGCTCGATGTCGCCGAGCCCAAAGGCCTTTAGTCGCAAAATGACGTCCGCCAAATTCGCGCGCCGAATTTCCGGCTCGGTGAAGCGCGGGCGCTCGAGAAAATCTTTTTCCGAATACAGCCGAATACACACGCCCTCGGCGACACGGCCGCTGCGGCCTTTGCGTTGGTCGGCGCTGGACTGGGAAATCGGCTCGATGGGCAAACGCCGCGTGCGCGCCGCGGCCGTGTAGCGGCTCACGCGCGCCAGCCCGGTATCGACTACAAAACGGATGCCGGGGATCGTGAGCGACGTTTCCGCGATGTTGGTCGCGAGCACGACTTTGCGGCGCTGCGTCGGAGCGAAGACGCGCTGTTGTTCGACGTTGGAGAGCCGGCCAAAGAGCGGCACG
>CAJAFD010000055.1 GCA_903938935.1 uncultured Opitutia bacterium | reverse complement strand
TCCCAAGCCGCCGTGAACGCCGCGATAGCGCCGCTGCTCGATCCGCCGATGGCGCGATCGTTGCCGGCACGCGAAAGTCGGATCACGCGACCGTCACCGGTTTTTCGCGCTTCGACGGCGGGCAACACTTCTTCGAGAATAAACCGCGCGTAAGCGTCGCCGAGGCCATCGTATTCGTAGCTGCGATTGAAGCGATCCAGCGCGTGCGCCGCATCCGCCGTTTTTACGATGCCCGGTCGCACAAACACGCCGATCAATACCGGGATTTCTCCGCGGGCGATGAGGTTGTCGAAGACGGTCGGCGCGTTCCACTGCACGCCGTCTTGGTTCACGTACACGCAGGCGGGCTTGGTCCCGTCGTATTGGCGCGGCACGTAGATCGTGACTTCCCGCGTGGTGCCGGGAAAAATCTTGGCGCTCGCATGCTCAAACTTGATGAGCTCGCCCTGCGGCACGCCGGGTTGCGGCTTGGAATCGGGGCCAGGTAAGTAATCCTCGGCCGCGTCAAGCGGCAGCCCGGCGATACCGAAGAGAGCAAAAATAAACGTGAAACGCAGCAGGGTTTTCATGAGGGGTAACGTGAAACTAAGATCGCGACCGAGACGCACAAAAAACGCCGGTCGTGAGCCGGCGTTGAGTTTAATAAAAATTACTTCTTCGCCGATTTACCGACTGGCGCTGCTTTCGGCGGCGGCGGTGCTTCGTAGGCCGGCAAGACGTTCGCTTGCGGTGCGACTTTAGCCAGATTCGGCGTGATGTCGGCGTCGACCCGACGCAGCGACCAGTTCAACGCACCGGCCAACAACGAGCGCACGGCGGGATGATTCCAAATATCGTCGCGGTGGCCGAGGCTGGTGTAGAACACGCGGCCTTTGCCGTGCAGCCGCACCCACGTCGAAGGATACGGCGGGCGTTGATACTCGGCGCCCTTCATGCCGGCGGTGTCTTGGACCAAGAGCACGTGCAAATCGGGCGCGAAGTTTTTCAATGAATACCATTCTTCGATCGGCGCCCAGTCGGCGGGCATCGCCGCCATGCCAGGAAATTTTGCGTCAGCCGTGATGAGGCGGGACTTCTGTTGGGCGCCGTGGCGGATGAATTCACCGCCGATCATTTTGACGTAGTCGTCGGCCTGATCGCCGTCGTCGAGAAAACGCTCGGGCACGTGGGCGTTGCGGCCGAAGGAGTGAAACGAGTCCGTGGCGCTATGAATGCCAAGAAAGCCTTTGCCGTTGGCCACCGCTTGGAGGAGCGCGGCTTTGCCGGCGGGCGTCATCGGCGGATTGCTGTCGCCGCGCGGGTCGCTCTTCATTTTCGTCAGATCGCCGGTGGTGTAGAAAAAGTAGGCGTCGAATTGCGCGAGGTATTCCGGCGTGAACAAGCTGCCGTCTTTGGAAAAGGTGAACTCGATGTTGTTCTCCGCGCCGAGGGCTTTGAGCACGGGGAAGGCGTAGCCGAACTTGGGTTCGCCATAGGTTTTGATCGCGTCGTGCTCGAAGCCCGAAGACTTGCTGAAGAAGAGCACTTTCTTTTTGGGCGCGGCCGTTTCAGCGGCAAAACTCGAGGCGATGGAAACGAGAACGAGACACGCCAAAGCGCGACCCAGTGAGCGTAGGGATGATTTCATGGGGTTAATAATAATAAGGAACGATCCGACGTGAGGGCGAGGTCAGGACTTTTTCTTGGCGGGAGTCGTGCGTTTACGTGCTGCTGACGTTCCGGCGACGACCGTCGGCGCGGGTGCGGTTCCAAGTAAACGCGCGGCTTGAGCCATATCGCCGGCACTGGCCTGCCCGGCGCGCGCGCGCAACGCGGTCTCGACTCGCGCCAACATCGGTTCGCCCATGCGGGCTAATTCCGCGAAGATAAAATCGTAGGCGCGTTCCAACGTCAGCGCGTTCGTTTCAGCTCGCGCCGACTCATTCGACGCACTCGGAGCCGCGTCCGAGGACGGCGTCGTTTCAATCGGTAAACCACTCCCCTCGCCGGCGGCTTCGAGGATTTCGTTGGGCAGGTTTTTGACGAGAATCGCATCGCCTTGCGCGATTACGGCGCTGCGGTAGATCACGTTTTCCAACTCGCGCACGTTACCCGGCCAGCGGTAGCGCACGAGAATCGCCATGGCTTCGGGCGAGACTTTGCTCACACGGGCTTTGCGTTGTTTGACGAGATTCTGGAGGCAGAAATCCACGATTTGCGGCACGTCATCGCCGCGCTCACGCAGCGCCGGCATGCGGATGCGCACGACGTTGAGGCGGTAATAAAGATCTTCGCGGAAGGTTTTCGCCTTCACCATTTCTTCGAGGTCTTTGTTCGTCGCCGCGAGGATGCGGACGTCCACGCGAATCGTCTCGGTGCCGCCGACGCGCTGGATGTCGCCTTGCTGGAGCACGCGCAGGATTTTCGTCTGCGTCGCGAGTGCCATGTCGCCGATCTCATCGAGGAAAATCGTGCCGCCATCGCAGAGCTCAAATTTCCCGAGGCGTTGTCCGGTCGCGCCGGTGAAGGAGCCCTTCTCGTGCCCGAAGAGTTCGCTTTCGATTAAGTTGTCGGGGATCGCGGCGCAGTTGACGGCGATGAAGGGTTTGCCGGCGCGATGGCTATGTTTCCAGATCGAGCGGGCGACGAGTTCTTTGCCTGTGCCGCTCTCGCCGGTGATCATGACGTTCACATCGCTGGCGGTGACTTGGCCGATGACTTTAAACACGTCTTGTATGACCGGCGATGAGCCAACGATGCCTTCGCGGTAATCATCGGCGTTGATCGTGGGTTTGTAATCGCCGACGGCGCGGAGGTCGGCGTGGGCCTTGAGGGCGTTTTCGGCGAGCGCGAGGACTTTGGCGGGGTCGAACGGCTTCATGACGTAGTCGAACGCGCCGTATTTCATCGCCTCGATCGCCGTCTGCGCCGTGCCAAACGCCGTCATGAGCACGACGAGTTGTTTGGGGTTGGCGGAGCGGATGTGTTGCAACGCTTCGATGCCGCTCATGCCGCTCATACGCACGTCGAGAAACACGAGATCGGGCGCGGGGCCTTTCTTGACCATCGCGATGCCGAGTTCGCCGCTGGCCGCTTCCGTCACCTGGTAACGGCGGGAACCGAGCACGCGGGTGAGCGAGTAACGGATTTCAGCATCGTCATCGATGACGAGAATGGTCGGAGATTTTGCGGCGAGGTCGGACATGGGACGGTGGCGAACCCGAAGGTTTCGGGCGATGGTGCTGGCGATTTCCGCAAGCGGGCTTTGATTACCCCGCATGCTTGGCTGGTCAATAAACTTGTTCCGTATCCGCGGCATCCAACTCGCGTTGCACGGGAGTTTTTTACTGTTGTTGGCTTACATCGCTTGGGAAGGCTGGCGCGAGGCGGGCCTCGAAGGCGCCGCGTGGAGCGTGGCCATACTCGGGACTTTTTTCACCTGCGTGGTGCTGCACGAGCTCGGGCATTCATTTACCGCCAGGCATTTCGGGATCGGGGTGCGGCGAATCTTGCTCATGCCGATCGGCGGCATGGCGGAGTTTGAATCCATCCCGCGCGAGCCTCGCCGCGAATTGCTCATCACGATCGCCGGTCCAGCCGTCAACTTCGCCATCGCAGGGGTCTTGTGGTGTGTCGTCGGGTCGCCGAGTCATTGGTCGCTTTCGAGCTATGAGGCCGACGCCCTCGGCTTCACGCATTTGCTCCTCCACTGGAATCTCCTGATGGGCTGCTTCAATCTTGTCCCCGTGTTTCCGATGGACGGCGGGCGCATCTTCCGCGCCTTACTCGCCACGCGATTAACTTATCTGCGCGCGACGTTTTGGGCCGCCACGGTCGGCAAGATCCTCGCCGTAATCGGCGCCTTGCTCGCAGTGTTTTGGTGGGAAACGTACCTCACGGCCGTCCTGTTTCTCTTTATCTATTATGCAGGCGAGAAGGAGTACCGCGCCCTGCTCCACCGGGAGCTCATCGAGGCGCATTGGCGCGAAACCCTGGCCCCATTCGATGCAATACCGCCCGCCGAGCCGCCGGTGATCCGCCCCGATTAGCTCTCGGGTTGGGTGATTTTAAAAACTTTCTAAAAAAACTCCTTGCGTTCGGCCCCTGAATTTTGATTTTTCCAAACCTCGCGCAAGCGATCGGGCTCTTAGCTCAGTTGGTAGAGCGCCTCAATGGCATTGAGGAGGTCAACGGTTCGAACCCGTTAGGGTCCACCATTTTGGGCCGGGAATTCGCAAGAATCCCCGGCCTATTTTGTGCCCCAATTCCTCGGCTGAACGCAGTCGCCGCAGCGCGTCTCGCGACGCAGCGTGCGCTTATCCCCCGTCTTCTTCGCGCATCCGGAACTCGAGCTCGACGGTTTCGCCCTTCTTATCCGGGCGCGAGCCGATTGATTTAGTCCGGGCAAAGGCCTCGCGCACCGAGCGGTCAAATTCCTCGCTGCCGGAGGATTTGCTGATGCGAACCCGCGAGATCGAGCCGTCCGCGCCCACGTAGAACTCCACGCGCGCCATCAACGCATCGCTCAACCCCGAGGGTTTCTCGTGATTTTCCTTCAACCGCGCTTTCAGCAACGAAAAATATCGCTCCATCAACGTACCCTCTTCCGCCGTCAAAGCCTTGCCGCCCGCGCCGCCCTTGGTGTTCTTCGGGCTGCCGCCGATCACGCCTTCGCGGATGCCTTGACCGACGGGCTCAATCTTGGAGCTGCCGCTTTTAGCTTTGGCCACGGCCTTAGCTTTGTTGGCTTTATCAAAGGCTTCCTTCGTCATCTTAGCCTCCGCGGCCTGCTCCTTCTTGATTTCCTGTTTCGCCTTCGCTTCCGCCTGCTTCACCTTTTTGGCAATTTGGTTTTTGAAGTTAGGTGCTTTGGGTTCCGCGGGCTTGGGCGGCGCTTTTTCGGGCTTCGGTTTCTCGACG
>CAJAFD010000054.1 GCA_903938935.1 uncultured Opitutia bacterium | reverse complement strand
TCGCCACGCGCATGAGCCACGTCGGCATTATGGTCGGCCAACTCGATGCCTCGCTGAAATTCTACGGCGACATCCTCGGCTTCACCGAGATCTGGCGCGGCGGTGGCGGCAAACTGCTCAGTTGGGTTAACCTCAAGGTCCCGGACGGCGCCGATTACGTCGAGTTCATGCTCTACGACAAACCACCGACGCGCGAAGCCTTGCTCACCAAGCACCATATTTGCCTCGAAGTCGCCGACGTCGCTCAAGCCGGCGCCCCCCTCAAAACACGCGCGCTCCCGGCCGGCTCCAAAACCCCCGACGCCATGAAAACCGGCGTGAACGGCAAACGCCAAATCAACACCTTCGACCCCGACGGCACACGCGTTGAAATCATGGAACCGGGCACGTTTGACGGAAAACCCGTTCCGCCCTCAAAAGCTCCGCCCCCACCGCCGCTCCCGCCTTATCAACCGCTTGCGACGCCGAAAGCTGCAAGCTAAGCGATCCACCCGCCCCACGATTTTCATCCCGATCAAGAGATGCAAATACGGCCTCTGGCTAACCTGTCTTTGCATTTGCCAACCCGCTTCCACCGCGCAGGGTTTTGAGCTCAGACATGGCGCTCTCATTCTTTAGCAAAAGCAAAAAAGCCGTTCAGAACCGCTTCCGCGATGATTACGCGACGAAGATGCGGTTAAAATACGACCCGTACTACCACGCCATGGAGTCGCAGCAGGGCACGACGGTGCGCCTGGATGGCCGGGATATGATCATGCTTTCCAGCAACGATTACCTTGGGTTGTCCTTTCACCCTAAAGTCATCGAAGCCGGCCGCGCCGCCCTCCTGAAGTGGGGTACTTCCACCACCGGCGCTCGCATCTCGAACGGTTCCCGCGCCTTTCACATCGAGCTCGAAGAAAAACTCGCTGCCTTCCTCGGCCGGGAAGCCTGCCACGTCCACGCTGCCGGCTACCTCTCTTGCCTCTCCAGCGTCGCCGCCTTCGCCCAAAAGGGTGATATCATTTTCGCCGACAAAAACATTCACTCCTGTCTCTGGGAAGGCATTCAGCTTTCGCGCGCCACCGTCGAGCGTTTCTCGCACAACAGCCCGGACGACCTCCGTGAAGTTGCCGCGGCGGCCTCCACTAGCGATGCACCGAAGCTCTTAGTGATCGAGGGCGTCTACTCCATGGAAGGCCATATCGCGCGCCTTCCTGAGCTCACCGAAATCGCCGAAGAACACGGCTGTTTCACCGTCCTCGACGATGCCCACGGTTTTGGTGTTCTCGGCCGCAATGGCCGCGGCACCGTGGATCACTTTGGCCTCAACGACAAAGTCGACGTCATCTGCGGCAGCCTCTCCAAATCTCTCGCCAGCACCGGCGGCTTCGTCGCCGCTTCCCGCGAAGCCATCGAATATCTTCGCACCAGCTCGAAACAGACGGTCTTCAGCGCTGCCCTCAGCCCCAGCCAAGCCGCCTGCGCGCAAGCCTCCCTCGAGCTCATGCAGAACGAGCGCGAGCACCACGAGCGCCTCTGGGCCAACACGAAAAAATATCGCGCCATCCTGAAAAATCTCGGCCTCGACACGTGGGGCAGCGAGACACCGGCCACCCCGATTGTGCTCGGCTCCAAAGAACGCGTTTATCCTTTCTGGAAAGCTCTCCTCGAAAAAGGCGTCTTCACCGTCATGTCCATCGCCCCCGCGGTGCCCATCGGCAAAGACCTCATCCGCACCGCCATCTCCGCGATGCACACCGACGAACAGCTCGACAAGATCGCCGACGCGATGGCCTACGCCGTCAAAAAGCTCTGAGTCTTCAGCTCAGCGCCGCCCGCAACGCGCTCGCCGCCTCAGCCCAGACCGGCAACGCCCGCGTCGCCGCCTCGACCTCCAACCGCACCACCAGCGCGTCGTCCGTCAACACCCGCCGCAGCGCGTCCGTCCAAGCCGCGCGATCATTCGTCGCCACGGCCCAACAGCCGCCCGCCGTCGCATTTTCCCTCAAGACCGGTAAATCGCTGCACACGCACGGCACGCCTTGCCAGAGCGATTCGAGTAACGGCAAACCGCAGCCTTCCGCGATCGTCGGAAACACAC
>CAJAFD010000053.1 GCA_903938935.1 uncultured Opitutia bacterium | reverse complement strand
TTACGGCATTTACTGCGATTTAATCAGTGGGGCTGCTTGGTCGCTTGACAGTGTTAGCCATTCGGTTTTCGTGCGAAACATGGCTAACAAAGCAGACAAATGGGAGCAAAACATCGCGGGTAAATTCTTCGTCGATCAGCAATGCATCGATTGTGATCTTTGCCGGGAAACGGCTCCCGGATTCTTCACGCGCCATGACGAAGGTGGCTACTCCTACGTGCACAAGCAGCCCGTGGCCGAAGATGAAATCGCGGTTTGCATGGAGGCGCTCGAAGGTTGCCCAGTTGAAGCCATCGGTAACGACGGCGAGTAAACTCGCGCACGATTTCACCCCTTATTTCTAACACCTCCTATCTGGAGGTGTTTTTTTGTGCTTAATTTCATTGGTAAACTCGAAAATTATTTTGTATTTACCAATGTTTTCTATGCGAGCTCTACGCCTCTCTATTTTGTCCGCCTTTGGGGTTTGGGGCTCGGTTCAGGGCTTCGCGCAGGACGGGCCTGCGGTGCTGGCGGAGGTGCGAGTATTCTCGGATCGGATCGCTAATCAGGCCTCTGCAGGGGCCTTCGCGATGCCGGTGTCGGCGTTGCGTTATGAACCGCAGGTCGATGTGCAGACGCGAAATCTCGGTGAGGCGCAAGCCGACCTCACCATCCGTGGCGGCACGTTTGAATCGGTTGGAGTTAAATTAGGCGGCATCTCCTTGAGCGATCCACAAACGGGTCACTATTTAGCCGAAATCCCAGTCGCCCTCGACATGTTGGCCAACTCGAAAATTGTTACAGGTGCGGCTCTAGCCTTGGACGCGACCAATGCGACCTCGGGTGCGGTCGCTTACTCGTGGCGACCCATTACGGCAGGAGGAGTGGCGCAGGTGACGATCGGTGACGGGCAACTTTTCAGCACTACATGGTATCAAGCGATGGTCGCGCCCGCGCGATTTGGGCAAACTCAACTTGGCGCCGATGTTGCACTCGCGCACTCAAGCAGCGAGGGACTGTTGCCGGATGCGGACCATGCATTTGACCGGTTAAATATTCGGTTGCAGGCCGTCAGCTCTGCGAGCCAAACGGATGTTTTTGCGGGGTACCAAAGCAAGCAGTTTGGTTGGCGGAATTTGTACACGCCATTCCAGTCTCCGGAATCTGAAAACCTGCAGACATTGCTCTTCGCGCTGAATCATCGGGCAGGTTTGCTAGGTGGTGATTATTTAGAGTCAGCGGTTTTTTACCGGCGCAACAAAGATGACTACGCCTACAACCGTTACGCTGCGCTGACTGCGATTCATCCCTTTCAACATACGACGTGGCTGAGTGGGGCGGCGATTTCAGGGCGACGCACCATGGATGACTTTGTGGCTGATTTTCGCGGTGAAGTGTGGGCGGACGAAATTGAATCCACTTCGCTGCTTTTTGGCCGTTATCAGACACGCACCGTGGCCAAGGCTTCACTCGCCGCGGAGAAATTTTGGATGACGGATCGCGCCGGACGCATATCGGCCAAAGTGGGTGCCACCTTGGATGATTCAAATCGTTTTCGCTCGGCGGTTTCTCCTGTCATCGAGTTGGCGCGTGAGTGGAGCGCCGCTGCGGTGTCGCGCTTGTGGTTGAGTTTTTCTAGGGCTACGCAGTTGCCGAGTTATACGGCGCTCAATTCTAATCCCAGCGCCGGTCTATTTCGTGGTAACGCTGCGCTTGGGCGCGAGCGTGCGGTTAACCTCGAGTTGGGTATCGCTGGTGGTCGCGCGGGTTGGACGGGCGACGCCGTTTTGTTTTACCGGGCCGATTCCGATTTGGTTGATTGGACTTATCGCCGGGGCGTTACGGCCCGCTCCGCCAATGCCGTAAACTTGGCCACTTCCGGTTTGGAGTTGGTGGCGCGGCGAAGTTGGGCTCAGGCGGATGTGATCATCGGATTTAACGCGCTAGCGAAAGCTGCCGATTACCGCGGTGCGGCGATGGACGCCAGTTTCTATGCTTTGAATTACGCGCGGTATCGCCTCACGGCGGCCCTCGTTTACCGCTTCAATCGTGAATTGGAATTACGCCTCGACAATGCCGCGCGCCTACAAGCGGACAACGCGCTTCGGCTCATCGGCGGGGATGAAACGTTGATCAGTTCATGGGGGTTGTCGTACCGCCCGCGGGCGTTTGCGCGCACGCGCGTGACGTTGAGGGCGGACAATGTCTGGAATAGTAATTATCAAGAAGTGCCAGCGGTCACGGCGGCCCCACGGCTTATTTCAATCGGGCTGACATACGGTTGGTGAGCGAGTCGGTTTGACATCCGCGTTGGTGCGGAGTGTCTGCGTGACATGCGCAATCATCCGTTCTTGGACGCCGCTTTCTTGCCTGCTTGGTCGACTCTGCAAGCGGAACATATCGTGCCGGACATCACGTTGGCGGTTGAACGAGCCGAGGCGGCGATTGCGGCGATCGCTGGCAGTGATCTCACCCAGTTGACATATGCTTCAACGTTTCTGGCCCTCGAGCGCGCGACGGAAGAGTTAAATGTGGCTTGGGCCAAGGTGGGACATTTGCAAGCGGTGGCTGATGCCGCGCCCTTGCGCGAAGCCTACAACGTGATGTTGCCCAAAGTTTCGGCCTTTTACGCCGGTATCCCGCTCAACTCGGCGCTGTGGCAGCGACTCCGCACGTTTGCCGAGACACCGGAGGCGCGTGCGCTTGCGGGCGTTCACCGCCGCTTGGTCGACGAAACGTTGGCCGATTTTCGCCAAGCCGGAGCGGATCTGCCGGCGGCACCGCGCGCCCGCCTCGAGGCCATTCAAGCGGAGTTGGCTCAGCTCACGCAGCGCTATGCGGAAAACGTGCTCGATGCGACCAACTCGTGGCAACTTGTGGTCGACGACGAACGGCGCCTGGTTGGCTTGCCGGCTCACGCGATCGCCGCAGCGCGGCGCAATGCGACGGAAAAAAATCTCGGGTCCGAGGCGTGCCCCCGTTGGCGTTTTACGCTGCATATGCCCTCGCAGGAGCCGTTCATGACGTATTTGGAAGATGCTGATTTAAGACAAGAAATGTGGACCGCGGCGGCGGCCGTCGGAGCACAGGCGCCGCACGACAACACGGCGCTGGTGACACGTATTCTGGCCTTGCGCGCCGAAAAAGCGGCGGTGCTCGGGCAGACGCATTTTGCGGATCTCGTGTTGGCGCGTCGCATGGCCAAGACCGGAGCGCGTGCGTTGGCTTTTCTCGCAGATTTTCAACAGCGCGCCGGACTCGCGTTTGCCCGAGAAAATCGCGAGCTGGAAGAATTCAAAGCACGCCAAACGCATGCAACGAGCGTCGCGCCGTTGGCGCCCTGGGAGCTCGCATTTTGGTCGGAGCGGCTGCGGCGTGAACGTTACGCGTTGGATGAAGAAATTTTGCGGCCCTATTTTTCGGTCGAGCGGGTGATCTCGGGATTGTTTGAATTGGTGCAGCGCATTTTTGGTCTTAGCGTCCAAGAGCGCGCCGTGGGTGCGGTGGAAGCCTGGCATCCCGAAGTAAAATTTTATGAGATGCACGATCGGCGCGGGCGTCACGTGGGTTCTTTTTATGCTGATTGGCATCCGCGTGAGTCCAAGCGCGGCGGTGCGTGGATGGGTTATTTGATCACCGGCGGGCCCACGGCTCAAGGCGGTCGAGCTCCGCACCTCGGCTATATTTGTGGTAATCTCACGCCACCGGCGGCAGATCGGCCTGCGCTTTTAACGCACCGCGAGGTGGAGACGGTGTTTCATGAATTTGGCCATTTGCTGCATCACTTGTTGGGCGAGGTGGAAATCAAGTCGCTCAACGGCGTGAACGTGGCTTGGGATTTCGTGGAACTGCCTTCGCAGATCATGGAAAATTGGTGCTGGGAGCGCGCGAGCCTAGACCTCTTTGCGCGGCACTACGAA
Organism: uncultured Opitutia bacterium; assembly: GCA_903938935.1. GTDB lineage: Bacteria > Verrucomicrobiota > Verrucomicrobiia > Opitutales > Opitutaceae > Tous-C4FEB. The sequence continues at coordinate 3,900 of CAJAFD010000053.1, read as the reverse complement.
ACTGGGGCGACGATTCCCGAGGAGATTTTTCAAAAAATGACTGCCGCCAAAAAATTTCGCGCCGCGTGTGCGACGATGCGGCAAGTGGCTTTTGCAAAAATGGATCTGCTCCTGCACATGCGGTCGGGTGGCTGGCCCCATGAAGCTGACCTTGAATCTACGGCGCGCGCGTTGGTCGCGGAGTGTCTCGTGCCGACGGTGCCGCCGGCGCCCACGATTTTAAAACGCTTCAATCATCTGTTTTCAGACCCCGTCGGTTACGCCGCCGGTTACTATTCCTACAAGTGGGCGGAGGTGCTCGATGCCGACGCGTTTTCGCGTTTCAAAAAAGAAGGCCTGTTCAACGCGCACGTAGGCCAAGAGTTCGTGGAGAAAATCCTGAGCCGCGGAAATTCAGCGGATCCACTCGAATTATTTAGAGCGTTCATGGGACGCGATCCGGATGTCGCGGCGCTGTTGGAGCGGAGTGGTTTGGCGAGTTGACGGTAAAAAAGGTTCGCGCCCGACGCGGTGCTCGCGCAACACATCCGCACTATGATTATCGCTGATCTCGCCAAGCTTCCTGGAGGTACTTTCCCCGCTCGTCGTTGGGGCCGCGGCCTAGTTGGCCAACTCGGCCAGCCGATCGCCGCCAAAGGTTTTTCCATGGGCTATTCCATTCTCGAGCCGCGCGGCGGCCAAGTGCCGTGGCACAACCAAGAGCAGGAAGAAGTTTACTTCATCGTCCAAGGCGAAGGTGAGATTTGCGTCGGCACGGAGCGCAGCCCGATCAAAGCTGGGCAGGCGGTTTTCATGCCGCCGACGGTGTTTCACCAACTGACGAACACCGGCGATGAACCGATGCACATGATTTATGTGTATTGCCCCGGTGGCGATGTCGCGCACTGGCGCCAAGAGCTCAACGGCACGTTGCCCAAAGCGGGCGAGGGTGCGATCCCGCCGTTGCCCGAAGGCGCGCAGCCTCAGTGCACCAAGAAACCTGAGTGAGTTGGGAATCTTCGTCCGGCCGCAGAGGCGTTAACCGCGCCACTGGCTGGGCGTGCGGCCGGTTTGCTGGCGAAACCAGCGGCTAAAATAATTGGGATCTTCGAAGCCTGTCTTCGTGGCTGCCTCGGCTACGCTTGAGCTGGAACGCAGCGCGCTTTGGGCTTCTGCCAGTCGTACACGGTGACGCAGCGCGCGCAGCCCGAGACCGGATTCGCGTTTTAGTTTTCGGCTCAAGTGATCCGGGTGATAACCAAGATCCCTTGAGATTTTGCTGAGACGAGCTGGCCGGCGTACGTGTTCGCTCATTTGCTCAAAGAGCGTGGGGTTGGATTTCGGCTCAGCCGGAGAGTGGGCGAGTAGCCGCGCTACGACCGAAAGTATGGCGGGATAATCTCCGAGTGTAAGACGCCCCTTGCGAGGGACACGGGCGAGTTGGGCGTGCAGTTCGTTGAGGGTCGCAGGGGATAGTGTACGGTGGGCGGCGCGCACTCGCCCCGAGCCTTCGAGCTCGAAATCCAAGACCAAGCACAGCGGGCGGCTGCGGCCTGCGACCGAAAAACCATGCGCAGTGCCGGCGGGAATCACAAAGAGATCGCCGGCCCGCGCACGGCGCCGTCGACCTTTTACGGTCTGCACGCCCTCGCCTGATAGATACAAAATTAACTGCGCGTAATCGTGACCATGGGGCGCGACTTCCGCGTCGCGGTGCCGGTTTAATTGGAGTTTCCGCAGGACAAAATCGAGCGCGTGAATTTCGATTTTTTGAACGAGGAGTGGTTGCCAGGCCAGCATAAGATCAGTTTCGTGCTATCAAAAGTCGGTTTCGTACTAACGCAAGTGCGAGCTTTGGGCTAGAGTCATGTCCTCCCCGCAATTTAACACTTCTGAGCATACACTCCATGACCACGCATAAAGTCGGTATTATCATGAACGGCGTCACCGGACGCATGGGCACCAATCAGCATCTGCTGCGCTCCATCAAAGCCATTATCGATCAGGGCGGCATCAAGCTCGGTGATTCTGAAGTGATCATGCCTGATCCGATTTTGATCGGTCGCAGCGAAAGCAAGCTCGCCGCGCTCGCCGCGCGGGCGGGGGTGAAACGTTATTCAACCAATCTCGACGCGGCGTTGGCCGACGCGGGTAACCAGGTTTATTTTGATGCGACCCTGACCGGTCAGCGTCCGGTCGGCGTGCGCAAGGCGATCGCGGCCAAGAAACACATCTACTGCGAGAAACCCTCGGCGACGACCTCTGCTGAAGCGTTGGCGCTTTACAACGAAGTCACAGCCGCCGGGCTCAAGAATGGCGTCGTGCAGGATAAGCTTTGGCTGCCGGGCTTATTGAAACTCAAGTATCTCATTGATACGGGATTTTTTGGAAAAATTCTATCGGTCCGCGGTGAATTCGGCTACTGGGTTTTCACGGGGGAGAACGACAAGTTGCAGCGTCCTTCCTGGAATTACCGCAAGGAAGATGACGGCGGTATCATCGTGGATATGCTCTGCCACTGGCAGTATGTGATCCAAAATCTATTCGGCGAAGTGAAGTCGGTTTCCTGCCTTGGCGCCACGCACATTCCGCAGCGTTGGGATGAAGCGGGTAAACCCTACAAGTGCACGGCGGACGATTCGGCTTACGCCACCTTCGAACTCACCAACGGGGTGATTTGTAATTTCAACTCGTCCTGGGCGGTTCGCGTCCGGCGTGATGATTTGCTGACGCTCCAAGTCGACGGGACCAACGGCAGCGCGGTGGCCGGTTTGCGCAACTGCGTGATCCAGCATGGTTCGATGACGCCACGTTGCGTGTGGAGCCCCGATACCGATAGCCCGATCAAATATATGGACGGTTGGGTGACGCAGCCGACCAATGATGTTTTCGACAACGCTTTCAAAGTGCAGTGGGAGCTGTTCCTCAAGCACGTGGTCAAGGGGGATCCGTTCCCGTGGAATCTCTTGCAGGGCGCTAAGGGCGTGCAACTCGCCGAGATTGGCCTCAAGTCGTGGGCCGAGCGCCGCTGGCTCGACGTGCCGAAACTCGGCTAAAATCTCGCCGGGCAAAATTTTTTGCCCGGTTCATTCAACGAGTCGGATCCGATGTGGATCCGACTTTTTTATGCCCAGCCTCAACGGGCGACTAAATCAGGAGCGATTTTGGGATCGCTGAAATCGGGCAGTGTTTCCTCGAGAATGGACCAGATGCGCTCTTTTTCGTCGGCCGGTAAATAGGCGTAGCGATCAGATGGGTCGCGTGAGGCAAGAGCTGTTTTGAGACGTTCAAAAATTCGTGATTTTAACCCCGGTGGAAGAGTCCGGAATGATTCTGAGTAGATGAGAAAACTGCAGCGTTGCGCGAAGATACGGTCGGTGAGTTGGAGATCGCGCAACGCGTGGCCGGCGCGACTGCGGGGAGCGTTAGGCGCGAAGCCGGCGATAAAAGCCGGATCGGCGATGATGCCCGCCGGCAACGGTGCAGCATGGCGGAAGAGGAGATGATCGACGACATCTTGGACGGCGCCGGCAAAGACACTGCGAACGCTATCGTATGCGGGCGCATCGGTCTGAGGCTCGTGGAAGGCGGTTTGTAGACCGTGTTGGTAATCGATGATGCGGCGAACGGCGAACGCGGCGTGCGTCAGGCTGTTTTGGACCGACATTTGGTGTTCGCAGATCAGGAGCGCGATCATGTCGCTCGTGGGCCGGAGGTAGCGCGTGGTATCAAAAAACGCGGAGAGTTCCTTTGGGCGCGCGGCGGATGGCTTGAAACGCAGGATGTCACCTTGCTCGGAGGCGAGGGTGTTGCCGCGATGGGAGGCGGTGCCGTCGTAGCCGGTCACATACCAACCACCCCAGCGTTCGTCGAAAGGCGTTTCGTCATCTACGATTTGGGTGCCGTGCCGTAGGAGCGGAT
>CAJAFD010000052.1 GCA_903938935.1 uncultured Opitutia bacterium | reverse complement strand
CCGTCACGTACCGATCAGTTCAACTAAATCGATTACCGGCCACTTGCTCGGCGCCGCTGGCGGCATCGAATCGGTGATCGCGGTGAAAACGATTCAGACCGGCATGATCGCGCCGACGATTAATTTGGAGGATCCGGATCCGGACTGTGATCTCGATTACGTACCCAACACCGCGCGGCAGGCGCCCGTGCGCACGGTCCTCAGCAATAATCTGGGCTTCGGCGGCCAAAACGCGGCGATTGTGTTTCGCGCGTTGTGATTCGAGGGCGTCGCGCCCGAGGCGACGATGGGCGCAGGGAGCGCCAGCTTCTCAACGACTAGACGCTTGCCCGTAATAAGCCGCGGGGCCGTGTTTGCGTAAAAAATGTTTGGCGCTCAGCGCGGGCTCGATCGGTTTTAAGCGCGGATTGAGTTGTAGGGATAAGCACGCCATATGCGCTAGGTATTCGACCGCGACGGCGATTTCCACCGCTTGCGCGACGGATGTGTGCCACGTGAACGGCGCGTGGCGATTTACGAGGATGCCAGGAAGATCGAGGGGTGCGAGGGAGTCTTTTTGGAAACGCTCGACGATGACATTACCCGTTTCCCATTCGTAGGCGTCGCCGGAAATTTCGGCGCTCGTGAGTTTGCGCGTGACGGGGATTTCTCCGGAAAAATAGTCGGCGTGCGTGGTGCCGAGGTTGGGAATCGCGCGGCCAGCTTGGGCGAAAGCCGTAGCGTGGCAGCTGTGCGTATGGACGATTCCGCCAATTTGTTTAAACGCGAGGTAGAGCCGGCGATGGGTGGGCGTGTCGGACGAAGGCGCGAGTTTACCTTCGATTTTTTTGCCCGTGAGATCGATCAGCACCATGTCGGCGGGACGAAGTTTTTCGAAAGGCACGCCGCTGGGTTTGATGGCAAAAATGCCGCGGGCGCGGTCGAAGGCGGAAGCGTTGCCGAAAGTAAAATGAATCAAGCCGTGGCGCGGGAGGGCGAGATTGGCCTCGTAGGCCTCGCGTTTGAGTTCGGTGAGCACGTAGGGACGTTAGGCGAGCTTTGCGACGATGCGCGAGTCGGGAGTGAGGTGATCTAAAACGGGCTGCCTAACCGCGTCGCAGCATGCAGGGTAAATAAAAAAAGCCGCAACCCTAAGGCTGCGGCTTTAAATTGAATACGGTAAGGTTTAGGCCTTGGTGACGAGGCCGGCTTTGATCGCCTTGACGGAGACCAACATGCGCTTGGTGCCGCCGTTAGGCAGTTTCACGCGGATGCGTTGGAGGTTGGGGCGAAACTTGCGCTTCGTGATGCTGGTCACGTGCGTGCCGATGCCGCCGCTCTTCTTGGACTGACCCTTGCGGTTGATCCTGCTGCCCTTGACGGGGCGTTTACCGGTGATTGCACAAATTCTGGCCATGATGGTTTTGGATTGGTTAAAGGTTGAAGATAAAGGAGCGCTCCGGGGGCGAGGCAAGGTGATTTTTAAGATTCGCTCGGACTTCAGCTGGAGTGGCGCTGCGCGTGGAGTACTTGGAATTTTTGTCCGAGGTGCGCCGGGTGAAGCAACTGCATGAGCGCCAGTTTTCTCTGACTCAGGCGAGAGGCCTCGGCGGTGGCGATGGTGGCGAGGACTTGGGCGGCGTGGCGCACGAGAAAGGTTTCCTGCGAATCGACCTTGGGCTCGGCAAAGCCATGAGTTTTTAACCGTGCGCTGAGCCAATCCCAACAGATGTGGCAGGTGAGATCCTGTTCGCCGGGACGTGCGAGGAGGTCGTTCGATTGCGTGTGGCGGTAGTAAGCGCGTGCGGTACCTGCGGGCGTCGCGGTGGTGAGTTCGAGCCAAGATTTGCCGTAATCGCAGGCGACAAAAAGGCCCTCCCAATTTTCGCCGGCGATCTGATCGATGAGGCGGTTGGCGGCGAGGGGGGCGTCGATGATGTAGCCTTCGGGTGCGTGCGCCGGCAGCGGCGCCGCAGTGAGCGTAGGTAATTCACACTGCGTCAACGTATGGTCCGATAAACTTACGCCGAGTTCGCGCCACGCGCCGTCGCGCCTGATGAAGCGATGAAAGGGTTGGGCGTCGAAAAGTTCGTTAGAAAAAATCACGCATGAGCCGCTCAACGTGATGGGTGCTCCGAGTTGAACCGTG
>CAJAFD010000051.1 GCA_903938935.1 uncultured Opitutia bacterium | reverse complement strand
TGCTGTCCGGCGGCGATCCACGCGTTCAACCGCTCGCCGCCCAGCTCGGCCAAGGTCGCAAAACGCACTTCATCGAAACCGAGCGCCACGAGTCGCCCGCGCAAAATCTCCTGCTTGGCCCGCGCCGCCGCCGCGTCCATCGGGTTCACAGCGCTGCGCCCGCAGCGCGCGCAAATTCCACCGAATCCCGCCGCCACGTGCGCACCACGTGCGCGATGATGTCGTTCATCGGCCGGCCATCCGTCAAAATCACGCTGCCTGCGCTCCGGTAAATCGGATCACGCTCGGCAAATAATTTCCGGATCCGCGCCTCCGGATCTTCCACGTTGAGCAGCGGGCGATTAGTTTGCCGCGAAGTCCGCGCCAGGATCGTTTCCACCGACGCGTGCAAACAAATCACGACCCCACGCGCCTGCACGCGCGCCAACATCCCCGGTTGCACGACCAACCCGCCGCCGCACGCGATCACCGTCCGCGTCGCCGGATGTCCCTCTTCGATAAACGCTCGCTCCATCCCGCGAAACGCCGGCTCCCCGAGCTCCGCGAAAATCGCCGGTATCGTTTTTCCTTGGACGCGCTCGATCTCGTGGTCGCTATCGACGCACGCGAAACCGAGCCGCTGCGCCAGAGCGCGGCCCACGGTGCTTTTGCCCGTGCCCATGAAACCCACCAAATAAAGATTAACGTCGTCGGCTTTCATCGCGTCTGCGCGCGAGGCAAGCGCCCGCCCCGCCCGCTGCCAACGTCGAAAATGCTGTCGCCCTGCGCCACCCCACCCGCGACGCTCTCCGCCATGTCCGCCCGCCACGACCTCACGTTTGCCAGCGACAACACTGCCGGCATCTGCCCCGAAGCCCTCGCCGCCCTGAATGCCGCCAACGCCTCCTGCGTCCCCAGCTACGGCGAAGACGCCACCACGGCCCGCGCGCACCAGCTTTTCCGCGAGCTCTTCGCCACCGATTGCGAGACGTTTTTTGTCTTCAACGGCACCGCCGCCAACGCCCTCGCGCTCTCCGCCCTCTGCGCCCGCCATCAAAGCGTGCTCTGCCACGAGATCGCCCACATCGACACCGACGAATGCGGCGCCCCGGAATTTTTCACCGGCGGCAGCAAGCTCCTGCCGCTCCCCGGCACCTCCGGCCAACTCTCCCCCGCCACCGTCGCCGCCGCGCTCACCCGCGGCCACGGCGTGCATTTTCCCAAGCCCGGCGCGCTCTCGCTCACGCAATCCACGGAACACGGCACGCTCTATTCGCCCGCGGCCATTCGCGCCCTCGCCGATCTCGCGCACGCCCATGGCCTCGCCGTGCACATGGACGGCGCCCGCTTCGCCAACGCCTGCGCCGCCTCCGCCGCCCACGGCCATAGCCCCGCTGATCTCACGTGGCGCGCCGGCGTCGATGTCCTCTGTTTCGGCGGCACCAAAAACGGTCTGCTCACGACCGAGGCCGTCGTGTTTTTTAACAAAACCCTCGCCCGCGATTTCGCCTACCGCGTGAAACAAGCCGGCCAGCTCGCCTCCAAACAGCGTTTCGCCAGCGCCCAATGGTGCGCGATTCTCGATTCTGGCGCATGGCTCCGCCACGCCGCCCACGCCAACACGCAGGCGCGAAAACTCGCCGCCGCCCTGCGCGTGCTGCCCGGCGTCACGCTGCTCCACGAACCCGCCGTCAACGCCGTCTTCGCCCAACTCCCGCCTGCCGCCGCCGCGGCGCTCTTCGCGCGGGGCTGGCACTTCCACCCGTTCATCGGTGAACACGGTTACCGGCTCATGTGCTCCTGGGCCACGACCGACGACGTCATCAACGATTTCGTCGCCGATTTAAAATCCGCTTTAAACGGCAC
>CAJAFD010000050.1 GCA_903938935.1 uncultured Opitutia bacterium | reverse complement strand
AGTGCGTCACGCGGGCGCCAGCGGTCGGAGTGACGGCGAGCCATTCCCGCGGGGTGAACGGACGGGTGAGGGCGTAGTACGCGTCGGCGCGGTCGCTGACGAGGCGTGGACCGACTTGAGCGGGCGGCCGCTCGCGCAGGGAGACGACGCTGGCTTGGGCGCGTTGGTAGAGACCGCCGAAACCGAGGGCGCTCGGCATCAAATCATAGCGGAGCTCGGGGAGACGTTCCTGGACGTAGTCGAACGAGTTTGGCTGCAGCCGCGTAAATAACGAGATGAAGTAATTGTGACCGGTATAAACAGATTCGATAAACGTATCGGGCGTTTGGACCGGAAAAAATGCGCGCGGGCGGAAATCGCGGACAACCTCCGAGTCGCGCCACGCGTTAATCTGCCCGGCCAACGTGAGATTTTCGCCAAGCCGCTGCGAGTGCTGCCACTCGATGTAGCCGCGGTTGGTCGGGACGGGTTCGCCGAGGATGTCGGTCAGCTTGTCGCCGTGATCGCGGATGAAACCGGAGCGAAAATAACCGTGCAGATCACGTCCCTCGTTTTCGCCGATGTAGCTAGCCGAAGGTCCAGCCATGAGGCCGCGGGCCGTGTAAAGACCGACATCGCCGCCGATTTTCACGCCTTCTTGAAGAGGTACGCGAAGGCCGCCTTCGATGTAAGCGCCGAGAGTCTTGCGGTAACCGCCGGTGAACGTGAGGTAGGAGATGAGGGGCTCGTTGAGATTTTGCTGGATGCGCGGCAACGGAAACGGCTGTGCATTACCGAGGCCAAAGCGGGTGTTCTCGCTGCGAAGATTGCGGCTCGGGGCATAAAGAATGCGCGAGGATTGCACCGTGGGCTGCCACGGACCGGGTTCGCGGTAGGTGACGGTGGCGTCGGTGACGTTGATTTCGTTGAGCGTGCCGGCGGCAGACGCGCCGCGGACATAAAAGGGATAATACCCGACGCGGATCGACTGCGCAGCGAATGACGTCGCACGTCGGTCGTAAGTGAGTTGATCGGCGAGCAAGCGCTGCGGACCACGGGTAAGCGTGACATGGCCGGTGGCGATCGCGACATCCGTGCGCGTGTTGTAGCGGATTTCGTCAGCAGTTAGAAGCGTGAGTCCGTCACTCATCCGCGCGTGGCCGGTGAGGATTTGATCACCTGAAGCGAAATCAAATGCGCTCTGATCCGCACTCACGTCGAGTTGACGCGCGGCCGTAGCTGGCGCGGCGACGGTGGCGCGGTCTTGCGCGGGCGCGCCAGATTGCGCTGGTAGCCTCGTGAAGGCGGTCAGCAATAAAATTGAAACGAAGACGGAACGACGAAACACGCGCAGAGCAAAGGCGCGGGCACGGGGGCAAGCAAGCCTCCGGCGGGGTTTTGATAATTGGCGTAATTTTAGCTTTTGCCGTGGTGCGTCGCGTTGCATCGTGCGACGAGTTCATGGCCAAAAAAACTTCCTCTCGTTCCTCTGCTCTCCAGGAAATGACCGCCTTGCGCGCTGAAGTGCGGGCGCTCGGCAGTGCGTTGGGGCGAGTGATCACGCGGCTCGAAGGACCGGAAACGTTTCAGACGGTCGAGGTGTTGCGCCAGCGCGCCAAAGCGCGACGCGCCGGTGATGAGGCCGCGGCGCGCTCGCTGGCGGCGGAAGTCGCGGCGTTGTCGCCGACGGATGCTTTTAATCAGGCGATGGCGTTTACCTTGTATTTTGAACTGGTGAATCTCGCGGAGGAAAATTTCCGCATCACGTTATTGCGGCGCCGCCGAGCGGCGCGGGGTTTGGATGCGACGACGTTGCCTCCTATGCGTGAGTCCATCGAGGCGGCGGTGATGGAGTTGAAGCATCGGGGCGTGGGCGCGGCCGCGATGCAGGCGCTCGTGGATCGCTTGAACATTGAACTGGTGTTCACTGCGCATCCGACCGAGTCCAAACGCCGCACGCTGCTCACCAAATTGCGTCGCTTGGGCGAAATTTTACGACTGCGGGCGCAACCGGCGCTGTTGACCGATCCAGCGTTACTCGATGCGGAATGCGTGGAGCGCGAAATCGCTTCGCTGTGGTTGACGGATCGCAGTCGCTCGGCGCGACCCGAGGTCACCGACGAAGCGAAGACGGGTTTGTGGTATTTTGACACGACGTTGTACGCGACGCTGCCGCGTTTGCAGTCGGACATGACGCGGGCCTTGGCGCGGCATTATCCGGGCGTGCGCGCGCCGCGCCGCTGGCTGGCGTTTGGTTCGTGGATCGGCGGCGATCGCGACGGCAATCCCGGCGTCACGGGCGCGGTGAGCGCCGAAGTGTTGTTGCTGCATCGCCGGCTCGCGATTGAGAAACTGCGGCTCGCGGCGCGGGAATTGGCCCGCACGCTCACGGTGAGTGATCGACGTGATTCGGTCGTGCCGGCGTTGAAAAAAGAATTACGGGAAAATCTGCACGTCTCAAAGCACATCGAGGAGTTGGGGAAACGCTACCCGCATGAGCCTTATCGTTTGTTGCTCGGCGTGCTCCGGGAACGGCTCGCGCAAGCCGTGAACGAAGTGCGCGACGGCAGCGTGCTCACGGAGGAAAACGCGGACGAGGCGTGTCTGAGTCGCGCTACGATCGATGAGACGTTGGAAACCATCCGCGCGAGTCTCGCGGCGGGGAAAGGTGCGATGTTGGTCGACGGCGAGCTCAAGGCGCTCGGCGAACAATTTGAGGTTTTCGGCCTGCACACGGCGCGACTGGATATTCGCCAACATTCCTCGCACCACGAGGCGGCGGTCGCGGAGGTGCTTGAGCGCGCGGATTATCCAAAGCTCGATGAGACGGAAAAACGCGCGGTGTTGCTCGCGGCGTTAAGTCGGGCGAAACCCTTGTCCGCGGCGGCGCTGGCAAAATTTTCCGCACCGACGCGGCATGTGTTGGATCCGCTGGCCTTGGCGGCACGGGCGGCGGTGCGCTTCGGGCCGGAGGCTTTGGGCATCGCGATCATCAGTATGACCGATGGCGTCTCGGATGTTTTGGAGTTGGAATTTCTGCAAGCGATCGCGGGGGCGAAGCTGCCGATCGCGCCGCTGTTTGAGACGCTCGATGACTTAGAGCGGGCGCCGGAAATTTTGGCGGGTTTATTTACGCTGCCGGGTCGAGTGAAGCCGGCGCACCAGCATGTGATGCTCGGTTATTCGGATAGTAATAAAGATTGTGGTTATGTGACGGCGAACTGGGCGCTCTTCGAGGCGCAGGACGCGATCGCGCGAGTGGCGCGCGAGCACGACGTGCGGGTGACGCTGTTCCATGGGCGGGGCGGCAGCATCGCACGCGGCGGCGGGCCGGCGGCGAAGGCGATTTTGGCGCAGCCGGCGGGTTTGCGCGATGGCGGCATCCGCGTGACGGAACAAGGCGAAGTGTTATCGACGCGCTATCATGATCCCGATCTGGCGCACCGGATTTTGGAGCAGATGGCTTATGGCGTCATGCTCGGTACACATGCGGCGGAATCGGCGGCGGTCGTGCCTGAGGAATGGAGCGAGGCCATGAGCGCGATGAGTGCGGCCGGCTTTGCGGCTTACAAGGCTGTGGTCCACGACGATCCGGAATTTCTGGTGTTTTGGAAACAGGCAACGCCGATCGATGAAATCAGTAATCTGAAGCTCGGTTCTCGTCCGACGTTTCGCCGGGCGACGACGAGCGTGGACGACCTGCGGGCGATTCCGTGGGTGTTTTCCTGGATGCAGAGCCGGTTTAATTTTCCCGGTTGGTTCGGGCTCGGTAGCGCGCTTGACGCGGTGCTGAAGCGCGGCGCCAAAGGCCGTAAACTCCTGCGTACGATGCACGCGGAGTGGCCGTTTTTCCAGACGCTGATCGATAATGCGCAGCTCACGATGCACAAGGCCGACATGGGCATTGCCTCGCTTTACGCGGATCTGGTCGAGGACCCCAAGATTCGCCGGCGGGTGCTTGCCGTGCTCGCGGCGGAGTTTGCGCGCACCGAAGCGGCGATTCTCGCGGTGACGGGACAGCGACAATTATTGGCCAAGGAGCCGGTGTTGCTCAAATCGGTACAGCTGCGCAATCCCTACATCGATCCGCTCAATTATATCCAAGTCGAAATGCTGCGTCGTTTGCGCGGGGCGAGTGGCGAGAAACTGAGCGCCGCCGAGGCCGACGCGGTTCGCGCAGTGATCGAGCTGACGATCAATGGGATCTCAGGCGGGCTAAAAAATACGGGCTGATGTGCACGCAACGCGCACGGAGTTATCCATGGGCGATATCTTTGCGGAGCGGTCTAGGAATCGCGGCTAGACGGGGCCGCGAGTTGCGGTAGTCTCTACGCTATAACGCAGTGATTATTTCCAAAGCCGATCTCGCCTCGCTGCTCAACGCGACGTACGCCACGCCCCACGATGTGCTCGGGATGCATCCGTGCGTGCGGGCGCGGAGTCAAGGTGTGGTCGTGCGCGCGCTGGTGCGGCAGGCGATTCGTTGCTCCGTCGTCGAGCTGGACGCTAAGGGCGCGCCGACGCACGAACTCAAGATGATCGCGCCCGAGGGTTTTTTTGAGGGCTTCATCGCAAAACGCCCGGGCGTGTTTCGGTATCAATTGCGGGCGACTTTCGCCAACGGTGAGACGCAGCAGTTCAGTGACCCTTACAGTTTTCTGCCGACGTTGAGCGCGCAGGATTTGTATCTGTTTAATGAAGGTAACGCGCACCGTATTTATGAAAAACTCGGGGCGCATCGGTGCGAGCTCGGTGGGGTGCCGGGCGTGGCGTTTGCGGTGTGGGCGCCGGCGGCGGCGCGTGTTTCGGTCGTGGGTAATTTTAATCAATGGGACGGGCGTTATTTTCCGATGCGCCCGCTCGGAGCTTCGGGCGTGTGGGAATTGTTTATTCCGGGGCTCGCGGTCGGGGAGCTTTACAAATTTGAGCTGCGGCATCCGACGGGGACTATCGCAGTTAAGACCGATCCGTACGGGACCTATTTCGAAGCTCCCCCGGGTAATGCCGCCATCGTCTGCGACACCAGCGCGTTTGCCTGGAACGACGCGGCGTGGATGCAGCAACGTCGCGAGCAAGCGGCTCAGCTCGACCGGCCCGTTTCGATTTACGAGCTCCACCTCGGTTCGTGGAAACGTAAACCTGAAGATCATAATCGCGCGTTAAGTTACCGTGAGTTGGCACCGGAATTGGCGGAGTACGTGCAGGAGATGGGCTTCACGCATGTGGAGATCATGCCGATCGCGGAGCATCCGTTTGACGGTTCGTGGGGCTATCAAGTCACGGGATTTTTCGCGCCGACGCAGCGGTTTGGGGCGCCGGAGGATTTCGCTTGGTTTGTCGATTATCTGCACGGGCGAGGGATCGGCGTGATTTTGGATTGGGTGCCGGCGCATTTTCCGCGGGACGCGTTTGCTTTGGCGCAGTTCGACGGCACGCATCTGTACGAACACGCTGATCCGCGCCAGGGCGCGCACATGGATTGGGGGACCTTGATTTTTAACTACGGGCGCAACGAAGTGCGGGGCTTCTTGATCGCGAGTGCGCTGGCTTGGCTGGAGCGTTATCACCTCGACGGGTTGCGCGTGGATGCGGTGGCCTCGATGCTTTACCTCGATTACTCGCGCAAGGAAGGGCAGTGGATTCCCAATAAATTCGGCGGGCGCGAAAACTTGGAGGCGATCGAGTTTTTGAAACAGGTGAACGATCTCGTGCATCGGTATTATCCGGGCGCGTTGATGATCGCCGAGGAAAGCACGTCGTTTCCCCAAGTGAGTCGGCCGACGAGCGCGGGCGGACTTGGTTTCGACTACAAATGGAACATGGGTTGGATGAACGATACGTTGCGGTATTTCGCCAAGGAATCGGCCCATCGCCGTTGGCATCAAAGTGAACTGACGTTTGGAATGCTTTACCAATACGCGGAAAATTTTGTGACCGTGTTTTCGCACGATGAAGTCGTGCACGGGAAGGCGTCATTATTGTTCAAGATGGGCGCGTGGCATATTTCCGAAAAAGCGGCTAACTTGCGCGCGTTGTATGCGCACATGTGGTGTTATCCGGGCAAAAAATTGTTATTCATGGGCTGCGAGTTTGCGCAGACGCGGGAGTGGAACCATGCGGCGAGCTTGGACTGGCATCTGTGCCAATATCCGGACCACGAGGGCGTGCGCCGTTTGGTGCGGGATCTCAACGCGCTCTACGTCGCCGAACCGGTGTTGAGCTGCAATGATTTCAACTCGGAGGGCTTTCGCTGGGTTTCCTGTCATGACGCCGATGCCAATCTGATCGCGTATCTGCGCAAAGATCCGTTTGAGCAGACGCTTTTTCTCGTGGTGGCCCATCTGGGCGGGGCGAAGCGGAATTATCCGGTCGGCGTGCCGCGGCCCGGGATTTGGCGCGAGGTGATTAATTCCAACAGCGAATACTACGGCGGCACCGGACTGGGAAATGACGGCGGGCGCACGGCGTTTCCGGCGGAGCGTGATGGGTTCGCGCAGGCGATCGAGGTGACGCTCGCGCCGTTTACGACGACGGTGTTTAAATGGACTGCGCGTTGAGCGGCGCCGCTTTCATGCGGCCGCCGGGTTGATGAGGTGAAAGACCTGCATGGGGCCGATGTTCTTGATGTCGATGACGCCGCCGGCTTGAGTTTCAAACTTATCGTCGAGCAGCGCGCGCGTGGTGGTGGTGATTTGGATGAGTCCCGGTTGACCTTGGGATTCCATGCGGCTGGCGAGGTTGACGGTGTCACCCCAGAGATCGTAGGCGAATTTTTTGGTGCCGATGATGCCGCCGATGACCGGGCCGCTGTTGAGGCCGATGCGGATGGACCAGCGTAATTGGTGGCGGCGGTTAAACGCGCGGAGGTCGTCGAGCATGTCGAGGGCGGCTTGGGCGCAGGCGCTGGCGTGATCGGAGCGAGGCGTGGGGACGCCGCCGACGAGCATGTAGGAATCGCCGATGGTTTTGATTTTCTCGAGCCCGTGGTTTTCGGCGATGCGATCGAAAGCGGAGAATAAATCGTTGAGAAGTTGGACGGTGCGGTTGGGCGTGTGTTCGTTGACGATTTGGGAGAAGTCCACGATGTCGGCGAAGAGCACGGTGCATTCGAGGAAGCTATCAACGATGGTGCGTTCGCCTTGTTTGAGGCGGTTGGCGATGGCTTGGGGCAGAACGTTGAGCAGGAGGCGTTCGGATTTGGCGCGTTCGGAGCGGAGTTGCAGGAGGGCGGCTTGTTCCTGGTCGCGGAGGCGTTTTTTCTCGAGGGTGGCGGTGATGCGGGCGCGGAGAATGACGGAATTGAAGGGTTTGGGGATGTAGTCTTCGGCGCCGGCTTCGATGCAGCGCGCGGTGCTTTCGACTCCGGCGAGGGCGGTGAGCATGATCACGGGCAGGTGACGGAGGCTGGGGTCGGTTTTGATGTGCTCGAGCGTGGCGTACCCGTCGAGTTCGGGCATCATGATATCGAGCAGGACGAGGTCGAAGGGCCTCTGTTTGAGTTCGTCGAGGGCGTGGTGGCCGGTCTCGGCTTGGCGGGTTTTGTAGCCCATTTTTTGGAGCCGCCGGGCGAGTAGTTCACGGTTTACGGCGTCGTCGTCGACGATGAGGACGCGGGTGTTAGAATTTCGGGATTTCTCCGCTACGATGGTATCGTCCGAAGGGGAGGGGTTCCAAGCAAGCGGCGGGAGTTGGCGTGAAGAATGGCGGAGTGAATT
>CAJAFD010000049.1 GCA_903938935.1 uncultured Opitutia bacterium | reverse complement strand
CGCATGGGCAACGACATCAACAAACCGGGGGTCAAAAGCAAAAAGGAACCCTACGCCAATATCACCTACGGGAAGACCACCGGGTCGATCGAAGACGTGCTTTTGGGTCGCGACTACAAGGGGATGATCCGGTTTGCCCGCCAGGCAGCGCAGAACTACTATATTCACAACCACATCGCTCTCTGCGACCCCGACGCATTCTTCAGTTCGCCGCAGTATTCGCTGGAGGAGGCGCGCATCCACATCACCCTGCAGGCGCTGATGGGCGGTTTCCTTTTTGGCGGCGATCGCATCGAGTCGCTCCCGAAAGATCGTCTCGACCTGTATCGCCACAAGCCGCTGCTAGAGGTATGGCGCGCCGGGAAGCATGCCGTGCCGCTCGATCTCTTTTCCGGGGCTGACATTCCCCGGATCTGGAAACTCGAACTGCCCGACCGCACGGTCTTCGGCTTCTTCAACTGGCTTGACGATGCCCGCGAAACGACTTGGTCGCTGGCGGATCTGGAAATGGCTGCCGGGACCTACCAACTGACGGATCTTTGGCGTGGAGCGAGCGTTCCTTTCGATGCGGATAACGTGAAGCTTTCGATGCCCGGACACACCGTTCGACTGATCGAATTTCGGAAATCATCCGCCGCTCCAAACCCTAAATGAATCCCGCCAACTGCCCCCACTGGTCCCCTCCTCGTGGGCTGGCAGGAACCGGCCCGGTAAGGACCCGAGCTACTCACATCTTGGCCGCGCTGCAAACGTGAGCGCCCGTAATCAGCATCGTATCAAACCAGGATACCTTTCCCATTCATTCACCCCATTCATGAAGCTGAAATTATCACTCCGCCTAGCGGTCGGTTTGCTCGCAGGATGGCTCCCTTTGCAACAACCGATGCGGGCCGAGCCTGCGGCTGCCATCGCGGCTTCAGCCAAGCCCAACATCATATTCATTTTGGTCGACGACCTGGGCTGGGGCGATGTCGGCGTATTCCACCAGAACGGCCGCAAAGCGTCCGGTGACCGTGCCCTTCCTTTCCAATTCACGCCCAACCTCGATCGCTTCGCGTCCGAGGGAGCTCGATTCACCCATCACTATGTCGCAGCGCCAGTCTGCGCTTCCTCTCGGTCCTCGTTGCTCCAAGGCGTCACGCAAGGACACGCCAACGTGCGCGACAACCAATTCGACAAGGCCATCGATGAAAACCACACCTTGGCTACTGTCCTGCGCGAGGCCGGTTACGCGACTGGGGCCATTGGCAAATGGGGCGTGCATGGTCTCAATCTTGAACCGAACGCTCCCGCCCATCCCTTGAAGCGGGGCTTCGACTACTACTACGGCTACCTCCGCCATGTGGACGGCCACGAGCACTACCCAAAGGAGATGCTCTATTTCGCCGAGAAAGCGGCGCAACGCGGTCCGATAAAAGTCTGGGAAAATTATCGGGATAGCACCGAGCCCCTCGACAAGTGCTATACCACCGATCTGTTCACGGCCCGGGCCAAAAAATGGATTACTGAGCAGGCCGGGGCGGCCGTAAAAAAACCGTTCTTCCTTTATCTCGCTCATGACACGCCGCACGCGGTGCTAGAGTTGCCAACCCAAGCCTATCCCGCTGGCGGCGGCCTAAAGGGTGGCATGCAATGGATCGGCACTCCGGGCCACATGATCAGCACCGCCTCCGGCACTCCGGACAGTTGGATCCATCCCGACTACGCGGGAGCCACCTACGACGATGATCGCAATGCCGCCACACCAGAAAAACCCTGGCCCGAGGTCTATAAACGCTACGCAACATCCGTGCGTCGCCTCGACGACAGCGTCGGCGATCTGATCAAGCTACTGCAGGACCTTAAGATTGATGATAACACCCTCGTCATCTTCGCGTCCGATAACGGTCCTTCCATCGAGTCCTACCTGACTCAGGCCATCACGCCGGAATTCTTCGCGAGCTTCGGTCCTTTCGACGGCCTCAAGCGTGACCTGTGGGAAGGCGGCCTCCGTACCCCGGCCATCGCCCGCTGGCCCCGACACATTCCGCCAGGGCGAGTGATCGAAACACCGTCAGCAATGTGGGATTGGCTGCCGACTTTTGCCCAGGCTGCAGGCCTGCCCGCTCCTGCCCGGGCCGATGGCATCTCCCTGCTCCCTGCATTGACCGGCACGGGGAAACCAACGCCGCGCGACTACCTTTATTGGGAATACAACGTGACCGGCCGCACCCCAGATTTTGCCGTTTTCGAGCCCCACCATCGCAACCGCTTGCGGGGCCAGATGCAGGCGATCCGCCAAGGCGACCTCATGGCGGTGCGCTACAATATCAAATCAGCTCAGGACAATTTTGATATCTACCAGATTGCCGACGATCCAAAAGAGGCGCGCAATCTCGCCGGAAATCCAAATTACGCCGCGGCCCAAATCCGGTTCAAACAACTGGCTCTTCAGGCGCGCCGTTCCGATCCGGACGCCCCGCGGCCCTACGACCGTGAATTGATGCCTGCCTCAGCCACGGCCTCTGCCAAGCCCGGCATCCAATGGAGCTATTTCGAGGGCCGTTATCCGTGGGTGCCTGACTTCCCGACGCAAAAGAGCCTTAGCAGCGGCGTAGCGGCGACGATCGATGAAAAAGTCACATCTTTGAAACCCGATTCCGGGCTCCTCTTAACCGGTTTCCTGCACGTTCCCTCCGATGGGGAATATACCATCGAGTTGAGCACCGATACGGGCGCTGTTCTGCGATTGCACAACGCGACCCTTATCGACGCCGATTTCGGCTACCAGACTAGCACGGTCAAGACCGCGACGGTGCGCCTCCAAGCCGGACTGCATCCCATCGCACTCAACTACCGCCACGGGCGGCTGGCACCCGCAGCGCTTTCTCTGAAATGGAGCGGCCCGGGATTCACGACCCGGAGCCTATCCGCCGAAGCACTTTTTCACTAAGCCACGACTGACCTCGACTGAACCCAGCGACTCTGGCGTCAACCGCTTCCAAACCCCGATCGCTCGGATGGTTCGTGGCGACTTTAATTGAGGGACGACAGACCGGCGTGGATGCTCACCCACTCGTTTTAAGATTCTTTTAGCGTGGCTGTTCTCCCTCTGCAGCGCGTCGCCATCACGGCCTACGCGATCACCGTGCAACCGCTTACCGCGCACGCATCACGACACCGACACGCGCCCGACGCTTAAAATAATCCTGCCGCCCATTGGATAAGTCCATACCCCGAGAACGAAATCTCGGGCACAATCGCATACCCAACTGCGATGAATTTTTCTGCGCCGAAAACTCTGAGCGAAAGGACTCCATCCGGGAAAATGATGTCGAAGCAAGATCCCTCCTCTCCTCCGTTGAACTGGTTTGCGGCACGAACTGCCGAGGCATTTAGAAAACACTATCAAACGCCGGCAACGGTAGTCGCAGCGGCGCCCGGCAGGGTTAACCTCATCGGTGAGCACGTGGACTATAACGGTGGATGGGTGCTTCCCGCCGCCATCGAACGTTGGATCGTGGCTGCCGCCGCACCGCGTGACGACGGAGTCGTAGCCCTTCACGATGACCGCACGGGGGAAACCGCCCATTTTCTGGTGACGGAGCTAGGCCGCACGCCGCAGAGGTCTTGGTCAAATTACGTCCGCGGAGTGCTCGCCGGCTTCACTGCTTTGGGCCTGCAGGCGCCGGGATTCTCGCTAACGATTTCGTCCACCATTCCGCTCGGCGGCGGACTCAGTAGCAGCGCTGCGCTGGAGGCCGTTGTGGCGCGGGTATTGGGTCAACTTTTCGGATGGGAAACTACCCCGTTGCAACTCGCCAAGCTCTGCCAGAAGGCTGAGCACGACTATGCCGGGGTGCCATGCGGTCTGATGGATCAGGCGGCGGTGCTGATGAGCCGAGAAGCTCATTTACTCCTTTTAGACTGTGCAACCGAGGCGGTTTCATTCGTGCCATTTTCTAACCCCGACTGGCAGATTCTCATCATCAACTCCGGCGTCGCCCATGAGTTGGCCGACGGGGAATATGCCAAGCGTCGAGCCGCCTGCCACCAAGCTGCGAGCGCACTAGGCGTGAAGTCGCTCCGCGAGTTGGACTCATCCTGCCTGCCTCGGATCGGCCGGATCTTGAATGAAGAAATGAACCGATGCGTCCGCCACGTAGTGACGGAAAACCAACGTACCCTTGAAGCCGTCGCCGCCTTTGGCCGCGAGGATATGCTGGAAGTTGGCCGTCTGCTTAACGCCAGCCACGCTTCACTCCGCGATGACTACCGAGTGAGCTGCCCCGAATTGGATTTCATCGCCGCCACTACGCAACGGATCGAGGGTGTGGCCGGTTGTCGCATGACCGGCGGCGGCTTCGGCGGATCGGCCGTGGCTCTGGTTCAATCCGCCGTGATCAAGTCCGTGAGCAACACGATCACCAGCGACTTTACCGCACGCTACGGTCGCTCACCTGAAATTTTTGTCACGCGACCCGCAGCAGGAGCCGTTGCGTGGCCCATTTTGCGGCGGGAAATCTTATGAGCGCGGCGTGTCTGCTGACTTATCAACGGCGTGCCGACGATCCCGTTTTTTTGATGGTCGGGAGCGGCCTGATCCGCCGTCAACGTGATCGGCAGCGCCGTTTCGATAGTATTCACTCGATCGTCAAAACCGCTTGGGCTTGGCACCGCCAAAACCCCCGAGGATACACTTTCAAAACCCTACCCCTATGCATGAACCCATCTCCCGCCGCGCAGCTCTCAAACTGATCGCCACCGCCACGGTCGTCGGCGCAGCCACCGGAATCAAAACAAGCGCGGCTGAGACCGCGCCGACCCGCACCCCTCAAGCCAAACCAACCGACGCCTGGAACCGGACTCATGACCGTGTCTGGCTGGGTGGCGAATTTTGGGCGAATCCGATGGAGGACTGGCAGGTCGCTGACGGTGGCGCGGAATGCAGGAGTCTGGGCGGTAATCGGAGCATCCACTCCCTCACGCACCAAATCACGAACCCAGAGAAGGGCTTCACCCTGTCGGTGCAGGTTTCTCAACTCGAAGTGCGAGGCAAAGATAACGGCGCTGGCTTTCGCGTCGGTGTGCGGAGCGAGCTCAACGAATACCGTAGCAATTGTTTCGTGGCTCGGGGCATCAATGCCGGCGTGGCGGACGGCCAGTTGTTGCTCGGACCGAAGACTGGCCCCCTTTCAGCCCCGGTTGAATCAAAGAATATCAGACTGCTGCTCTCCGGCGTCGCCAGCGGCACTTCAATCACGCTTACGCTCGTAGCCCGCGCGGCTGACACCGAGACCGATCTGGGAAAACTCATCCACACCGTCCCAGCCGAAAGCCTCCTCGGTAACGTTGCCCTCGTGAGCAACTACGGACCGGAGGGCGTTCAAAATGCGGCCAAGGCCGCCCCTAAAGGGGTGAGTCAGGGACGGTCACGCTACCGCTTTACCAACTGGAAAATGACGGGCGACGCCTTCACGATCAACCCCGCCCAACGATTTGGTCCGCTGCTGTGGTCCATGTATTCGCTAAGTGACTCCCGTACGGCCGACGGCTTCGTGCTGAAAATGAGCGCGCTGACCGGCCCGATGGGCCGCGACGACAGCCACGTCGTGGAACTTCAAGTGCAGCGCGGCGGGGCGTGGCAATCGTTGGGCGAGGCCAAACTCGATCCCGATGCTTGGGTCGCCACTTTCCGCATCCCGCAGTGGGACGAGAAAAAAGCCACCCCCTACAAGCTCGTCTATCGCGAAAAACATCGCGACGGTACCGTGACACCCGACGAATGGACCGGCACGATTTTGGCGAACCCCGTCGGCCGGCCGCTGCGGATGGCGGCCATGACCTGTCAGAACGACTACGGTTTTCCCTATGAACCGGTGGCCCGCAACGTCGCGAAGTTGAAACCTGATCTCGTGTATTTCTCCGGCGATCAAATCTATGAAAGTCACGGCGGCTTCGGCATCATCCGTGAGCCGGCCGGCCCGGCGATCCTCAACTACCTGCGGAAGTTCTACCAGTTCGGCTGGGCGTTCCGCGAAGTGATGCGCCACAGTCCCACGCTCTGTCTGCCCGACGATCACGACGTTTTCCAAGGCAACATCTGGGGGGAAGGCGGCGCGAAAGTGGTCAATCCCCAAGCCGATCCCTCTGCATCCTCCAGCGGCGGTTACTTTGAACCCGCCCGGATGGTCAACGCCGTGCATCGGACCCACGTCTCGCACCATCCCGACCCACACGACCCGACGCCGGGCAAGCAGGACATTAGCGTTTATTTCGGTGATATGGTATATGGCGGCGTCAGCTTCGCGATCATCGCCGACCGCCAGTGGAAAAGCGGCCCCGGACACGTGAAGACCGATGGCCCGCGGGCCGACCATGTAATTAATCCGAAGTTCGACTGCAGCGCCCTCGACCAACCGGGGCTGGTTCTCCTCGGCGAGCGGCAGGAAGAGTTTCTGAAAAAATGGGCGCAGGACTGGCGCGGCCACACCCTCAAAGCCGTCCTGAGCCAGACCGTGTTTGCCGCAGTGGCCACGCACCACGGCAGCTACGACGGCTACCTCAAGGGCGACCTCGACTCGGGCGCGTGGCCGCAAACGCCGCGCAATCGCGCGATCGACATCCTGCGTCCGGCGATGGCCCTCCACATCAACGGCGATCAGCACCTCACGACCCTCGCCCAATATGGCGTCGGAAAACAGCGCGACAGCATGTGGTCTTTTTGCACGCCTGCTATCGCCGCTGGCTATCCGCGCTGGTGGCGCCCTGATGACTTGGGCCTGCCGCACACAAATCGCCCTAAACACGGCCTAGCCGATACCGGCGAGTTTATCGATGGATTCGGCAACAAGGTCTATGTCTATGCCGTCGGCAATCCGGCCGTTGGCAAAGCCCCGAACCGCTACGACAAGGCCCACGAAAAAGGTAGTGGCTTCGGCTTCATCACCTTCGATCCGGCGAAAAAAACCTATGCCATCGATTCGTTCCGCTTCCTTATCGATCCCACCGACGGAAAGACCTCCAACCAGTTTCCCGGTTGGCCGGTGACGATTCAGCAGGCTGAGAATCGCGGTGAGAATCGGATAGACTGACGCGCCCCATCTAACCCGAATTGCCACGACGCCGTCTAAATCTGCCTGAAAATCATCACGCAACCCCGCATCATAATCTGCGTCATTGTTCCTGTTGCATCGAGAATCGGCCCCGTGTCCCAAAAATGAAAACATCACCCCAGGTCGTTAATCGCCGCTTTTTCCTCCGCGCCGCCGGCATATCGCTCGCACTGCCGCTCCTCGAATCCTTATCGCCCCGCGTGCTCGGCGCCGGTCTCAGCATCGCGAGCAAACCCGGCGCCGCCATCGGCGCGACTCGCCCAAAGCGCATGGTCGCTATCGGCAACATGCTGGGCTTCTACCAACCCGCATTTTTTCCCACCGCGACCGGTCGCGACTTCGCGCTGCCTTCGCTCCTCCAACCGCTCGCCGCGCACCGCCCCGATTTCTCGCTCTTCTCTGGACTCGATCACGGCCTCAAGGGCGGCCACTTCGCGATCCACTCCTACCTCAGCGGCATCCGCAGCATGGACGCCAAATCCATGCCCGAGGGCAACATTAGCGTGGATCAACGCGCCGCCGAGACCATCGGCGGTGCCACCCGTTTCTCCGCGCTTACAATCGGCTCCGAGGACGGTCTGCACGGCGGTTGCCAAATGTGTTGGACCCGCAGCGGCACCCGCGTTCCTCCCATCCCCGGCCCGAAAGAACTCTTCCGAAAACTGTTCATCACCGACAACGCGCAGGATGCCGCCCGCGCCGAAGATCGTTTTCATCTTCACGGCTCGATTCTCGACGCGGTCCAAGGCGACGCCAAATCCCTCAACCGCCAACTCGACATGCGCGACCGCGAAAAACTTGACGAGTATTTCACCTCCGTCCGCGACGTCGAACGCCAGATGGAACTCGGCAAACGCTGGGCCCACGTCCCGAAGCCGAAACCCGGTATGGCCGAGCCCGCGAACACCGGATTCGTCTCCGACCTCCCGGTTCTCTACGATCTTATCGCCCTCGCGCTCCAGACGGATTCGACCCGCATCGCCACCCTCGAGATCGCGGGTGGTTTCGAAGCCTCCGCGCTCGGCCTCCGCAAGGATTACCACGCGCTCTCCCACCACGGGCAAGTGCGGGAGAACATCGACGGTCTGCTCGTGCTGGAAAAATATCAGATGGAGCAATTCGCCCGTTTCCTCACGAAGCTGAAATCGCTCGAAGACGGCGACGGCCATCTGCTCGACCACACGAGCGTTCTCTTCGGTAGCGGCATGGGCAACGCCAACGCCCACACCAATTCCAATCTCCCGATGATCCTCGCCGGCGGCGGCTTCAAACACGGCGAACACCGCGCCTATCCCACCACCGGCACCGGCCGCGTGCCACTCTCGAATCTCTACCTGAGCTTGCTGCAACGCTTCGGGGTGGAGACCGATCGCTTTGCGCTCAGCACCGGCACCCTTCGGGGCCTCGAACTCGCCTGATATGAACGTGGCGCGAATTCGGTCCCCGTTGAGCCGCCTGCTGGCCGTCGCCTTTTTCTGCACGCTCGCGTCCATGCCGGCTGCGCTCGGCGCCCAAGACCTCGCCACGCCCGCGATCCAGACCTTCCTCAACACCTACTGCACCGAGTGCCACGGTCCCGAAAAGCAAAAGGCCGAGCGTCGGTTCGACCAACTCGCTTTGCCCGTCGTCAAAGCCGACACGTTAATCGAGATCCAAGACATCATCGACCAACTCAACCTCGGTGAAATGCCCCCCGAGAAAGCAAAAAAACATCCTGTGCCCACCGAGGTCGCCGCCGTCGTCGCCCACCTCACCCAACTCGCCTCCGACGCCCAAGTGCGTCTCGCCAGCACCGGCGGTCAAACCGTCCTCCGTCGCCTCAATCGGCGCGAATATCTGAACACCGTCGGCGATCTCTTCGCGCTCAATATGACGATGTTTGATCCGACGACGAAGTTCCCCCGCGACCAATCGGTCCAACACATGGACAACATCGGTGACGCTCTGAAGACCTCCGGCTACCTGCTCGCCCAATACGTCGAGGCGGCCGACCAGATCGTCGAAAAAGCGCTCTCCCCTTCCGCACCGCCCGCCGAGCGCACGTGGCGCTTTACCAATAATTTCCAGCAGCAAGGCGAGCTCCGCTCCCACGGCAAAGTTCACAATTTTCGTTTTATGGCTCTCTACGAGTCGCCCCAATCCATCCGGCACGAGGGTGCCTATGGACCGCTGCTGGCATTCGCGCAGGGCGTGCCCGCCGATGGCTATTACGAGATCCGCGTGAAAGCGGAGGCCAAAAACCGCCGCCATCCCTACGACCCTAAAATCTTCGAGACTGATCCCGAAATGCCTTTCCGCCTCGGCATCGTGGCGGGCCAGGCCAAGGTCGGCCCGCTCTATCAACCACAACCCATCGAACCGCAGTTGGGCGAAGCCATCCTCAAGGACGAAGTCGCCGAGTGGCACACCTTCCGGGTCTGGCTCGACCGCGGCTTCACGCCGCGCTTCACCTTTCCGAACGGCACGCTTAGCATCCGTCCCGTCTGGAACCGCATTCTCCGGCAATACAACTCATCGTTCCCACCCTCGGTGCGTGCCACCACCGGCATCGTCGGTGCCCGCGAGGAAGTCCAACGCCACGGGTTCGTCCCACAGATCCGCATTCACGAGGTAGAAATCCGCGGTCCGCTCAACCCGGCTTGGCCGACCACGAGTCAACGCACGATCCTGGGCGACCAACCCTTCACGCCGGACCGCACGCGCGAAATCCTCACCACCTTCGCTACCCGCGCCTATCGTCGCCCCGTCCTCCCCAACGAAATCGACCGACTCATGGCCGTGGTCGATCGCCGACAGCAATCCGGTCAAACGCCCTTTGACGCTCTAAAAGATGGACTAAAAACCGTGCTTTGCTCGCCCGCCTTTCTCTACCTCGCCGAACCATCACCCGACTCTCCCGCTGCGCCCGCCGACCGCTCGCTCAACGCTCACGCCCTGGCCGCGCGCCTTTCGTATTTCCTCTGGTCCACCACGCCGGACCCCGAACTCACCCGCAGCGCGAACACCGGCGAGCTGCTCCGGCCCGACGTACTCCTAGCGCAAACGCGCCGCCTCCTCGCCAGCCCCCGCGCCAACGCCTTCGTCCACGGTCTCCTCGATAGCTGGCTAAACCTGCGCACGCTCGGCGATATGGCCCCCGACCGCGGCACCTTTGTGCGCTACTACGCGGATGACCTCCAATCCGCGATGAAGCGCGAGACTCAGCTCTTCACGCGCGACCTCCTCGACCGCAACGTCAGCATCGCCCGTTTCCTCGACGCCGACTACACGTTCGTCAACCGCCCCCTCGCCCGGCTCTACGGTCTGCCCACCGCCATCGACGGTGCCACCGGCCACGAGTTTCGCCGCGTCCCCGTCGCCCCCCAGCAACGCGGCGGACTCCTCGGCCAAGCCAGTGTGCTCACGGTCAGCGCCAACGGCGTCGAAACCTCTCCGGTCATCCGCGGCGTCTGGCTGCTCGACAATATTCTGGGCACGCCACCCGCCCCGCCGCCCGACAACGTCCCGCCGATCGACCCTGACATCCGCGGAGCCAAGTCGATGCGTGATATTCTCACCAAGCATCGTGACAATCCCTCCTGTTACGAATGTCACCGCAAGATCGACCCCCTCGGATTCGCCCTCGAGCGCTTCAATCCCATCGGCGAATGGCGCGAGACCTACGAAAAGAAGGT
Source organism: uncultured Opitutia bacterium (assembly GCA_903938935.1). GTDB lineage: Bacteria > Verrucomicrobiota > Verrucomicrobiia > Opitutales > Opitutaceae > Tous-C4FEB. Next base: position 5,395 of record CAJAFD010000049.1, on the reverse strand, counting down.
CCCCATCGACACCTCCGGCGAACTTCCCGGCGGCCAGCATTTCGCCGATGTCGCCGGCCTCAAACAGGCGCTGGTCGAGCGCAAATCCCAGTTTGCCCGCATGCTCACCGAGCGTCTCCTCACCTATGCCTGTGGTCGCCGCGTCGAACCTCTTGATCGTCCCGCGATCGACGCGATCCTTGCCGCCACCAAACCCGACGCTTATCCGTTCCGCGACCTCATCGAGCACGTCGTCCTCAGCCCCGCCTTCCGCTCAAAGTAAAATCCCCCCATGCGCCCCTTCCTCTTGGTAGCCCTCCTCGGCTGCGTCGTGCCGAGCGTTGCTTCCGCCGCCGAGCCACGCCCCAATATCCTCCTGATCGTCGCCGACGATCTCGGCTACAACGACGTCGGCTTTCAGGGCGCGCGTGACATCCCCACGCCCCACCTCGATCGCCTCGCCGCCTCCGGCCTCCGTTGCACCGACGGCTACGTTTCCTATCCGGTCTGCAGTCCATCGCGCGCTGGCCTGTTAACGGGCCGCTACCAGCAGCGCTTTGGCTACGAATTTAATCCCAAGTGGGATGCCACTGCCGTCACCCACGGCCTGCCACTTTCCGAATCCACGATTGCCGATTCCCTCCGCTCCGCCGGCTACACCACCGGCGCGATTGGCAAATGGCACCTCGGCGCCCATCCGCAATTTCACCCCAACCGCCGCGGCTTCGACGACTACTTTGGCTTCCTCGGCGGCGGCCACCGTTACTTCCCCGGCTCGGTCGTCGAAGTCGAAATCGGCGCGGGTAAGAAAGCGACCGTCACGGGCGAGGCCGAACAAAACGCTCCCATCCTGCGCAACACCACCATAGTGCCCGAAGTGGGCGAACTCACCACGCGCCTCGGCGAAGAGGCCACCGCGTCCATCAACCGCTACGCCGGCAGCCCAAAACCTTGGTTCCTCTACCTCGCCTTCAACGCGCCGCATACGCCCATGCAAGCCCGCGCCGATCAACTCGCTCGCTTCGCTTCGATCACCGACGAGCGTCGCCGCACCTACGCTGCGATGGTCGCCACCGTCGACGAAGCCGTCGGCCGCATGCTCGCCGCCCTCGACGCCACCGGCCAACGCGAACGCACGCTCATCTTTTTCATCTCCGACAACGGCGGCCCGATGACCAAGCGCAACGCCAACGCCTCCATGAATTCTCCCCTGCGCGGCCAGAAAGGCGATGTCTTCGAAGGCGGCATCCGCGTGCCGTTCCTCATCTCCTGGCCCGCCCGCATTCCCGCCGGCCGCACGTATTCGCAGCCGATTATCGCGCTCGATATTTTGCCCACGGCCCTCGCCGCCGCCGGCACCACGCGCGACGCCAAACTCGCCGCCCTCGATGGCGTCGATCTCCTCCCGTTTCTCACCGGCAAAACCAACGCTGCACCGCACTCCCGCCTCTTTTGGCGGATGGACGGCGGCGAGGCCTTCGCGGTGCGGGAGGGCAATTGGAAGTGGCTACGCACCTATCAAAACGCACCGCAGCTTTACGATCTCTCCACCGACCTCGGAGAAACTCGCGACGTTGCCGCCTCGCATCCTGAAATCGCCGCGCGTCTTGCCACCGCCGCTACGGATTGGAACCGCGGCCTCATCGCCCCGGCCTTCGGTAACAATCCGTTTGGCGGTCTCATCAACCGGACTGGGCTCGAAAAGGATCTCGCTCCTTGAACCATCCGCGATTGCGGCGAGCGACCTCAGTGAAACACCATCCACCATCCGGCATGTTTGCTCAGCCAAATTCAAAATATGGAATGCAGGCGTTGGTCACCCTACCCCAACGTCTAGTCCTATGATTACGGCTCCTCGGATCAGCCATCAACTCGGTGACCTCCGCGCACCGGCTACCATAATCGCCAGCTCTCGAAACCCCATCAGCCGTCGCTTCAGAAACTAACAGGGCCCACTTGCAACCCCCGGCCCCAGCCCGTTCGCTTTTTTCGATGCCACCAACTCCCTCTTCGAGCGGTCCCACGCTCCCGGCGCAGGCGCCGTTTCACGTGATGACCAAGCCGATCGGATCACGGTGCAACTTGGACTGCAGCTATTGCTTCTATCTCGAGAAGGAAAAACTCTACACCGACGCAGGGGGCATGCGGATGAAGCCCGAGGTCTTGGAGACGTATGTGCGAGACTACATCGCCGCCCAACCCGGTCCCACCGTCAACTTTGCCTGGCAGGGCGGTGAGCCGACACTGCTCGGAGTCGAATTTTTCCGCACGGCGGTGGCGCTTCAGGCGAAATATGCCCAAGGCAAGACCATCGAAAACGCCTTCCAGACCAACGGCGTCCTGCTTGATGACGAATGGGGCGCGTTCCTCCATGCCGAACGATTTCTCGTCGGGATCAGCATCGACGGACCGGCCGCCTTGCACGATGCCTACCGGGTGGACAAAGGCGGCAAGCCAACCTTTGCCCGCGTCATGGCCGGCATCCAGGTGCTCAAACGGCACAAGGTCGAGTTCAACACCCTCACCACCGTACACCGGAAAAACTCCCGCCACGCGGTGGCGGTCTACCGCTTCTTGCGCGAAGTTGGCTCCGGCTACATGCAGTTCATCCCGATTGTGGAACGCAATGCCGGTAGCACCGATAACGGCCTGTGGCTGGCCCCGCCCCCCGATCACGAGGACGCCGCCGCCCTCGACAGCCAAGTGACCGAGTGGAGCGTGCGTCCGTCCGAATACGGCCAATTTCTCATCACGATCTTCGACGAATGGATCCAGCGCGACGTGGGCAAGATCTTCATCCAGCAATTCGATGCGGCCCTCGCCAACTGGATGGGCGCCCCTGCGGGGGTCTGCATCTTCTCCGAAAACTGCGGCCGCGCTCTCGCCGTCGAGCACAATGGCGACCTCTACAGTTGCGACCATTACGTCTACCCACGCTACAAGCTGGGTAACTTGATGAACACCTCGCTTGCCACCATGGTGGACTCCCCTGAGCAACAGGCCTTCGGACAGGCGAAGTCGGCCACCCTGCCCCAGTATTGTCGAGAGTGTCCGGTGCGCTTCGCCTGCCACGGCGAATGCCCCAAACATCGCTTCCTTAAAACCCCCGCCGGTGAACCGGGCCTTAATTACCTGTGTGCCGGCTACAAAAAGTTTTTCACCCACATTGATTCGCCGATGAAAACGATGGCGGCCATGCTCAACCTGAAACGTTCTCCGGCCGGAATCATGCAGATGCCACGCAGCACATGGCTGCCCTCATCCCTGAGTCAGTAAAGTGGCGCGCAAGGAGCGGAATGAGACCCTCGGCCGGCGCCCTGATCGGGGGGCAGCTCACCGGTAAGCACCCCACGAAATTGGCCGAACTAGGCCGGCGATCGCAGGGGCAGCGGGGCATCAATTAATCCTGTCACTGGCGGGATAAATCCATGCCGCGGCGAGGCCAAAACGTGCATGATGGGGTGTCACCGGCATGAGACGCTTTTTTAAGTCTGCGCAGATGGATGAACTCGACGATCTGACCGAGCTCGCGGAGCGTCGGATCACGGGCATTAGCTCGAAAATCCGGGCTAATCTGATCCCGCCGTTGTGGCGCTCGGTTCCAAGTTATCGTCGCGAAGTTTTTCGCGCGGACTTAGTGGCCGGACTCACCATCGCGGCTCTCACTATCCCGCAAGCCATCGCGTTTGCCCTGCTGATCGGAATTCCGGTGCCCGCGGTCATTGGGAGCTCCATTGTGGGCACGGTCATTTGTTCACTCTACTGCTCGTCCCGGCATCTGGTCTTTGGCCCGACCAACACGATCAGCATCATTCTCGCCGGGGCCCTGCTCACTTTGGCCGCGGAGCCGCTCGACCCTTTGCAAAAAGTGCTCCTGATCGGATTCCTCATGGGGGCGATTCAGCTGGTCGCCGGTCTGGCCAATTTCGGCAAGATCACCCAGTTCGTCTCTCGTTCGGTCATCGTCGGCTACACCACCGCCGTCGCCATCCTCATCGCGATCGGTCAATTGGGGAATCTCTTCGGTCTTTCTCGGGTCACCGATGTCAGCCTGCCGGGCACGTTGAAGCATCTCGCCGCCAGCGTCGTCACCTTCAACTTCAACCAGGCCACGGCCCTCACCGGACTGGCGAGCCTGTTGCTCATCATCTGGCTGCGCCGTTGGCGGCCGCGTTGGCCCGACGGTCTGGCGACCCTCCTCCTTGCCGGCCTCGCCTCTTGGATTTTCCGGCTCGATCAGCAAGGGGTGCGACTGGTGCGCGACCTCGGGGAGATCTCCGGGGGCGTGCCTCTTTTCACCGGGTTTCCGCTGAACGCCGACGGTCTCGCTCTGCTTCCAAAAATCACCAGCATCGCCATCGCCGCTGCGGTCCTCGGCATGCTTGAGTCCGTTACCATCGCCAAGAGTTTGGCGACCAAAACAGGCCAGAGCATCGACTCGAACCAAGAGCTGATCGGCATGGGGCTGGGCAATTTGCTCGGCGCGGGCTTTGGCGCGATGCCCGGCTCGGCCTCCTTCCTGCGCAGTGCCGCGGGCCAGCAAGCGGGAGCTCGCACCCAGTGGGCGGTGATCATGGGCAGTGGAGTCGTACTGCTGCTAGTTGTGGTTCTGGCCCCGTTGCTAGCCTACCTGCCCATCGCCGCCATCGCCGCCTACCTCATGGTGATCGCCGTCCGACTTTGTCAGCCGGCCCAAATTTATATTGTGCGCCGTGCCACCCGCGCCGACGCCCTCGTGTTCTGGCTCACGCTCGTCGCCGCTCTTTTCCTGCAACTCGACACCGCGATCTACACCGGCATCGGCGCTTCGTTGGTGCTCTTCCTGCAAAAAGCCGGCGCGCCCACGTTGGAGGAGCACGCCTTTGATCACCAAGGACAGCTCACGCAGATCGAAAAGCCCACCGAGCGCAACAGCCCGCAGGTGTCCATCATCCATGTCGAAGGCGATTTGTTCTTCGGCGCAGCGGATATTTTCCAAGACGGCATCCGCCGAATGGCCGACGATCCCAACATCCGCGTGTTCATTTTGCGGATGAAAAACGCCCGACACCTCGACGCCACCACGGTGATGGCCTTGGGCCAACTGCTGGATTATCTACAATCGCAGGGGCGACACCTGCTGATCTCCGGAGTCCACGGCGATGTCGCTGCCGTCCTGAAACGCAGTGGTCTGGTGAAAAAAATCGGCCTCGAAAACATATTCCCCGCAGAGGAAAATCCCACGCTGGCGACCAAAAAGGCGCTCCAACGCGCCCAAGCGCTCATCGGAGTGAAGCCGGAACTGCGCATCTACTATCAGCAGCTGCCCAAGGCCGGCTAACCCGCGAGCATGAAAAATCCGACCGCAATCGTGAAGACGGTTCTCCCGCTCATCTCACTGCTGCTCCTGCCTGCTCCTGTGTCGGCACAAGGCGAT
>CAJAFD010000048.1 GCA_903938935.1 uncultured Opitutia bacterium | reverse complement strand
GGCGTTGGGCGCAAGTCGTGGCGGTGGAGCGAAACCAACGGCGTTTACTGGCGCTGCTGCCGAAGCCGACGCGCGTGTTGACGGAGGACGCGGGTGAGGTCGCGCCGGAGGCGTTGCGCGTTGGGCAGGTTTACGTGTTGCATGCGGGGCAGACGAATCCGGTCGAGGCGCAACTCGGCGCGGACGGGGCGAGCGTTTCGCTGGCCTCGATCAATGGGGAGGCGGAGCCGCGAGTGTTAGCGCCGGGGGCGCGGGTGGCGGCGGGCGCAGTCAACCTCGGGCTCGCGCCGTTGCGGCTCACGGCACGGCAAACGTGGCGGGAATCGTTGCTCGCGCAGTTGTTGGCGACGCCTGAGCGGGCCGGGGCGCGCGATCGCTGGATTGAAAAAATTGTGCGTGGCTACATCGGTGGGATTCTCGGGATTGCGCTGTTGGCGGGCGTGGGTTGGTGGTGGGGGACGGGGGACGCGTTGCACACCTGGGCGGTGGTGACGGCGGTGCTCGTGGTGTCGTGTCCGTGTGCGGTGGCGTTGGCCTTTCCGTTGGCGGATGAGATGGCGACGGTGGCGTTGCGGCGGCGCGGCGTGTTTGTGCGCGAGGAAGCGCTATGGACCAAGCTCGGGCGTGTGCGGCAGATCGTGTTTGATAAAACCGGAACGCTGACGCTGGAGACGCCGGTGTTGCAGAATCCCGAGGCTTTGCAGGGGCTGGAGCCCTCGGCGCGGGCGGCGTTGTACGCGTTAGTGCGGGATAATCCGCATCCGGTGAGTCAGGCCCTTTTGGAGAATCTTTTAGCGACCGGAACGCCCGACGTGCTGACGGGAGAGGTGACCGAAGTCGTCGGTTGCGGCGTAGAGACTGGTGAGTGGTCGTTGGGCCGCGCGGGCTGGCGCGGCGCGCCACAACGGGAGGGCGCGACGGTGTTGGCGCGAGCAGGCGCGGTGGTGGCGGAATTTATTTTTGCAGACACGGTGCGGGTCGATGCCCGCGCGGAAGTAGCGGCGTTGCGGCGGCGCGGGTTGGCGGTGCAAATTTTGAGCGGAGATCGGCGGGAGAAAGTGGCCGCGTTGGTCGAGGAGTTGGGGCTGCCTGCGAGTTGTGGTTTAGGCGAGCTCTCGCCGCGGGCAAAGGCGGCGTGGTTCGTCGGAGAACGGGCCACGGATGCGCTGATGCTCGGAGATGGGGCGAATGATAGCTTGGCGTTTGATCGCGCGTGGTGTCGTGGGACGCCGGTGATTCACCGCGGCTTGCTCGAGCAGAAGGCGGATTTTTATTATCTCGGCCGCGGGATCGGCGGTATCCGAGCGCTCTTCGAAGTGGATGCGGTGCGCCGACGGACGCAGAGCGTGATTCTGGGTTTTTCTATTTTTTACAACGTACTCGCCGTCGGACTCGCGGTGGCGGGAAAAATGAATCCGCTCATCGCGGCGATTTTGATGCCGGTGAATTCGTTGGCGACGCTAGCGATCGTCACGGGTGGGATGCGTTGCGTGTTTCGTCCGGCGCGCTAGAGAGTTTTGGGGATTTCGGCGGTGAGGTTTTCGGGGGCGCCGGCCGTGACAAGGATGTTGTCCTCGATGCGCACGCCGCCGAGCTGCTGGTAAGAATCCACGAGCGGCCAGTTGACGCAGTCGTGGTAGGTCGCGCGGCGCACCGGGTCTTGGAGGAGCGGCGGGATAAAATAGAGGCCGGGCTCAATCGTGACGACGTAGCCGGGCTGGAGCGGCAGATCCATGCGCAACGTGCGGAGCGAAGGCCGGGGATTTTTGGTGCGACCGGGGAGGAGACCGCTGCCGTCGCGCACGCCGAGGCCGACCATGTGCCCGAGGCCGTGGGGAAAAAAAAGCGTGTGGGCCTCTTGTTCGACGAGCGAAGTCGGCGAGCCGCGCATGACGCCCATGGCGACGAGTCCCGCGACCATTTCGACGGCACAGGCGAGGTGAATGTGGGTCCACTCGGCGCCAGCGATGCAGCGACTGATTGCGCGTTCTTGGGCGTGGAGGACGATTTGATAGAGGTCGCGTTGAAATGGGTCCGGCTGACCGACGACGTAGGTGCGGGTGACATCGGCGGTGTAGCGACCGATCGCAGCCCCGGCGTCCACGAGGACAAAATCACCGCTGCGTGTTCGGCGCGCCGAGGGCGAAAAATGGAGGACGGCGGAGTTAGAACCGGTCCCGACGATGGTGCCATAGCCGGGTCGCGTTCCACCGGCGCGGAAAAATTCGGCTTCGAGTTCGATTTGAATCGCCCGTTCGGAGATATCGGGGCGGATCATGCGTGAGAGTTGCGCATAGCCCGAAGCGGTGGCGGAACATGCGGCGCGCAACAGCTCGAGCTCATGGTCGTCTTTGGGGCGGCGGGCGTGATGAAAGTGTTCGCGGATGCGGGCGTTGAGCGCGGCATCGAGCGGGATATCGGGCCGTGGCGCGCCGAGTTGGGCGACGGAGCGACCGGCGCGGGCGGCGAGCCACGCCGCGAAATCGGCGAGCGGAAGACCGGGGAGTTGCGCGCTGCCTTCCCAAACACGTTCGGCTTCGGTCACGGCTGGTACGAAAGAAAGCCATGCGCCGTCGCGGGGATCGTACGCGACGACGCCGTCGGGGCATTCGAGTTCGGTGAGATAAAAATATTCAGCGTGGCTTTGGAACGGATAGGTCTGGTCGCTGTTTTCGGGGAGCGGGACAGGGCGGCCAGCGCCGACGACGAGCAGGGCATCATCCAGAGGCAAGCTGGCGGCGATGCGCTGGCGGCGAGGGGAAAGGAAATCGCTCATGAGATGCGACGTTGGTATTTTGGCGGGTCGGCGGCAAGGCTCGGGCGGGTTTAGGCGCTTAAAGTGAGCTGGCTTTTGGGGACGCGTTTGTTCAGGGTGCACGCGCTATGCAAAAAATTACCTCCAAAAAGTTAATCACCCTCGCCAGCGCTCTCGCAGTGCTCGCTACCTTCGCCGCTCCGGCCCTCCGCGCCGAAGACGCGCCCAAGAAGAAAGAACCCTCCAAGAAGCAGCTCGAGATGTGGGACAAGAACCACGACGGTAAACTCGACGAAGAAGAAACTGCCGCCATGCGCGCCGCCAAGAAAAAGAAGGACGGCGGCGAAGCTAAGAAACAGGAGAAGGCCCCAGAAAAGAAGTAAGCGTTTCGCTTACTTTTATAGTTTTCATTTTAAAGCCCCGGCGTGAGTCGGGGCTTTTTCGTGGCCGGTGGCGACGAAGCTTTACTTTTTTTCGACGAAGCCGCCGCTCCAATGCAGTTTGGTGCGCACGACAGCAAAGTGTTCGTAATCGAGGCTCTGGGCCAAGGGAAGTTTAAGCGGGGAAATCGTGATCTCGATCGGAGAATCAGCGCAGGAGATGAGGTTGCGTTGGCCGTCCATCGCGACCAGCAGCGTGGAATCGACGTTGCGGCTGCGTACGCGGAGGCGAACGTCATCGCGGAAGATGATCGAACGGTTGCTGAGCGTGTGCGGGCAGATGGGCGTCATGGCGATCACGCCGGCATCGGGCATGATGAGCGGGCCGCCGGCGGAGAGGTTGTAGGCGGTGGAGCCGGTGGGCGTAGAAAAAATCAGACCGTCGCAGGTGTATTCGGTGACGAGTTGGTCGTTGGCGTAGACTTCGAGGCGAGCGAGGCGCGAGTTGAACGGGTCTTTGATGAGGACGTCGTTGAGCGCGATGTCGTGGTGATTTTTTCCGGTGGTGCAGGAAAGCAGCGAGCGGTGGGCGATTTTGAATTGGCCGCGCAGGAGCGAGGTGAATTGGGTGCGGGCTTCTTCAGCGGAAAACGTGGTGAGAAAACCGAGGCTCCCGCGGTTGATACCGATGATGGGGACTTGGGCGCGGGCGGCTTCGTGGGCGACCCCGAGAAGGGTGCCATCGCCACCGATGACGCAGCAAGCATCGTAGCCTTTGAGCCAGCCGCGCGGGATGGCGCGGCGCGCGGTTTGTTGGGTGGTGAGACCTGCGGCTTTGGCGAGGGCGATGAGTTCGCGTGCGAGCTCGGGAGCGCCGGATTTATCGGCGTTGGTGACGAAGGCGAGCGAGCGGAGGGCTTTCATGCGCAGAAATGAAACTTACACGACGACGAAGCCGGGGCGAAACTTTTTTATGCAGTGCGGCGGAGACCGAGGAGGAACTCGCGGTTGCCATCGGTACCGGTGATGGGGGAATCGATGGTGCCGAGCAGCGTGGCGCCGCGCAGTAGGCCGAGAGCGAACGCGCGGATGTCGTCGAGTACGGCCTGTTGCACCGCGGGGTCGCGGATGATGCCGCGGCCTTTGTCGACTTCGGCTTTGCCGGCTTCGAATTGAGGTTTCACGAGGGCGACCAGTACGCCGCCGGGGCGCACAAACGGCCAGATGGCGGGGAGAACAACTTTGAGGGAAATGAAGGAGAGGTCGGTGACGACGGCGTCGAACTCATCACGCGGGAGATCGCCGACGGTGAGATGTCGGGCATTGATTTTTTCGAAATTGGTGACGCGGGGATCAGCGAGGAGTTTGGCGTGCAATTGGGCGCGGCCGACATCGACGCAGATGACATCCGCGGCGCCGGCTTGCAGGGCGCAATCGGTGAAGCCGCCGGTGGAGGCGCCGACGTCGAGGACATGCGCGCCGGTGAGATCGAGGGCGAACGCGGCGAGGGCGGCGGAAAGTTTTTCGCCGCCGCGGCTGACGAAGCGCGGGGGCTGCTCCACGGTGAGTTCGCAATCGGCGGAGAAATCGCGGCCGGGTTTGTCGAGGCGCTCGGTGCCGCTGCGGACGCGGCCGGCCATGACAAGGGCTTTGGCTTGGGCGCGGGAGGCGGCGAGGCCGCGCGCAACGAGGAGTTCGTCGAGGCGGATTTTTTTAGACGGAGCGGACATGCGGGGGCTCAGGCTCCGATGGCGGAGAGAAAGGCGCGAGCGAGAATCGTGTGACCGGTGGCGTTGGGGTGAATGCGGTCCCAAGCGAGGGTCATCGGATGCGTATGAACGAGGACGGCGTCGAAAGCGGCTTGGGTGTCGATGCAGCGGGCGTCGTGGCGGGCGGCGATTTTTTTAACGATCGCTCCGTATTCGTCCATACGGCGACGCATGGGGTCGGCGCGGTTGGGCTCGATGAAGTAGGGCGTCATCAGAATGAGGCCGCGGACTTTGGGGCGAGTTTGGCGGACGAGGCGCGCGAGGGTGCGTTCGTAGAGATCGGGCGGGACGTGGGCTTCAGGGACGAGGGGTTGATCGAATTGGCGCCAGACGTCGTTGATGCCAATCATCACGGAGAGCCAGTCAGGTTTGGGGGCGAGAACGTCGTTGTCCCAGCGGGCCGCGAGGTCGCGTACGGTGTGTCCGGAAACGCCGCGGTTGATGACGCGAATGGTGCTCGCGGGATGGACCGCGCCGAAGTGGCTGGCGACCTGCTCGACGTAGCCACGGCCGAGGCCGGTGTTGAGATTCCAAGGCGTGGGGTTGCCGGTTGGATCGCGGCCGCAGTCGGTGATGGAGTCGCCGATAAAAAGAAGAGTGGAACGGTCGGGGATCAGCATGGGCATCAGGTGTGGAGTTTTTGGCGGGCAGGGGACCAGCAGGTGGTGCGACCGCCGATCTCGGCGCGGGCGAGCGGTTTTTGGGTTTTGGGACAGTGACCGCCTTTTTCCCAGCGGTGGTTGAAGAGCCAGGTGTTGGGGATGGCGATGTTGAGATCGGGCGGAAGTTCGTCGCCGCGACCGGCAATCGTGTTGAGGGCGAGGCGGGCGACGGCGCGGCACTCGCGCCAGAGTTTTTTAACCTCAGTGGGGCGGAGGGTGCCGGCGGGTTGCGCGGGGTGGATGGCGGCGCGCCAGAGAATTTCGTCGGCCATCCAGTTGCCGACTCCGGGGAAGCGTTCCTGCATGAGCAAGACTGCTTTTATCGGAGCACGGGCGCGACGTTGCAGAAACGCCGCTACGACCTTGGCGCTGAAGGCGGTTGAAAGTAGCGCCGGGGCGATCTGCGTCCACCAGTCGGGGGCGGTGGCGCCGAGGTGAAATTGGATGCGGCCGAACATGCGGGGATCGGAAAAAACCAGAGCGTGCGCGGCGGTGTAGAGAATGAGGTGATCGTGTTTGCGCGGCGTGTGCGTGGGGGCGAAGACGCTCAGCTCGCCGGTC
>CAJAFD010000047.1 GCA_903938935.1 uncultured Opitutia bacterium | reverse complement strand
TGTCGTCCAACCTTCGAGATCACGCCCGTTCCAAAGCGGCGACCACGGCGCCTCTGCCGCCACCCCCACGCTTAAAACCGCTAAAAAAATCAGGTGCGCTCTCGAGTAATAAAAAAGCATGGCCGCAAACCTAGGTCCCCGCGCGCCACGCTCAAACTTCAATTCATCGCCGCGCAGGTCGCGTGGCCCCGATGATTTGTCCGCAATTTGAATGAGCCACGAGGCCGACACAAAAAAGCCCGTCGCGACGAGAGCGACGGGCTGAGTTTAAAAACGGAATATCAACTTACTTGGCGGCAGCGGGCGCAGCGGGAGCCGCGGGCGCGACTGGAGCGGGAGCGCTGGCCTTGATGTCGAGCAAGTCGATCTCGAAGATCAACGTGGACGAGGGCGGGATATTGCCACGCGCGTCGTCGCCGTAGGCGAGTTGGGGTGGGACGTAGAGCTTGATCTTGCCGCCCTTGTTCACCTTTTGCAGACCTTCGGTCCAGCCGGGGATGACTTGGTCGAGTTGGAATTCGGCCGGCTCGTTGCGCTGCACGGAGCTGTCGAACACGGTGCCGTCGATGAGCGTGCCGGTGTAGTGGACCTTAACGGTATCGGTGGGCTTCGGGGCTGCGCCGTCGCCTTGCTTCACGATCTCGTAGCGGAGGCCGCTGGGGAGTTCGGTGACCGCTTTGTTTTCCTTCAGTTTAGCGAAGAACGCGGTGCTCTGTTTGATCCCGTCTTGCTTCAACTTGGCCATGTAAGCGTCCTGCTTTTTCTTCATGAACTCATCCATGGCGGGACCGATTTTGGGTAGATCGTAGGGCGAATCTTTGCCGGCGATCGCGGCGCCCATGCCTTTGAGCAAGGCTTCGATCTCAGAAGCGCTGAAGCCGAGCTCGGAGAGCCCGACGCGCTTGCCCATGAACCAACCAAACTCTTCGACGAGTTGGGCTTCCGTGAAAACGGGAGCGGCCGGAGCAGTGGCAGCGGCAGGAGCGGCGGCAGCTTGGCCAGGGATGTTGAGTTTGACCTCCTGAGCGTGGATCGCGGTGGCGGTACCGAGCGCGAGCAAGGAGAGCGTGAGGGCGGACTTGAGTTTCATTTTATGGGTTATGGACTGCGTTGAGTGGAAACGGCCGAGGTCGTTTTGTGCCGTAAAACTTTTTGATGTGCCCGTCCGTCGCGCCAAATGCAACTCATTACTCCCCGCTTGTGTCGCCCAGCGTGAGAGGCCACGTTAAGCGTTTGCCATGACCCCCGATCAATTTTGGACCAGCCAGGACGGCCAGATCCTCACCGTTAAGAACAAAGACGAGCGCTCCACCACCCTCACCCTCGCCTTCTGGCCCCGAAATCCCGCCGAACTTGAGTCCCTCAAATCTCTCCTACCCGAGCTGAAATTCACCGAGCGCAGCTCGCTCGCCCGCATCGGCATCGAGATGCTCCTCCAAGGCCCGCCCGTGATCGATGGCAACCGCCTCGTCCTCACCGCCGACGCCTTCATCTACGACGCGAGTTTCCCCAACGCCTCCTACTGGAAAAAACTCCTCCGCGCCGGCGCTCCTGTCGGTCGTCTTTTTTACGCGCCTGCCGCCGCCAAACTCTCCACCGCGGAAATCTGGGCCGCCATCCAGGCCAACGACCTCAAACTCCCCAACACCATCTCGATCGACTCGCGCGGCCGCGTCTTCCTCACGCCGCATCAAGTCAGCTACACGCTCTCGCCGAAACTCACCCGTCTCAATTTTGAAAACGTCGTCTCCGGCCTCGCCGGTCGCAGCTTCCTCGATAAAGTCCAGCTCCGCCACGACGCCTCGCCCCTCACCGTCGCCCCGCACTCGGGTGTCCTCACCAGTTGCTCCATGTATCTGAAGGAGCACTACGTCGTCCTTAACCAAGGCGAGGGCAACTTCGGCCTCCACACCAGCGCCGTCCTCCTCGATCCGATCAAGACTTTCGGCACCAACGTCATGTTGGAAATCTACAACCCCGGCGACCAACCCGTCGTCAACCCGATGGTCTCGGTCGATATCTTCCGCGCCCCGCCGTTTTCCGACCCGGAGTTCAAGACGCTCGCCAAAAAACGTCAGCGCCTCCTCGGCACCGCCACCGAGCTTTTCAAGTGCCTCGACGCCAACCCACCGCGCGACACCCGCGAGGCCCGCCCGCGCACCAAAATCACCGTCCGCGGCCAGAGCGGCGCCAACGAAAACCGCAGCGTCCTCGTCCGCGCCAACGACGACCTCAAAAAATTCCTCGACGGCGACGCCTGCCCCATCGGCAGCCGCACCATGATTCAAGCCCTCGACGACGCGCCCCCCGATGCCGACACGCTCATCGTCGATTATTTTCCCGACTTGCTCGAACACATCGAGCTACTCACCCGCATCGGCGAAGTAAAAATCAAGCGCATCATCTTCCGCAAAGCCTCCCGCACCCACGGCTATTTCCTGTCCAGCAACGCCCACGCCCGCCTCGACACTTTCGATGCCATCGGCGTCCGCGTTTACTGGTACGATGAATCCACCAAAGAACTTTACGCGCACGTCTACAAAAAGGAACACGGCTTCTTCGTGCGCGAAGAACTGAGCCGCAAATTTCAGGAAACCACGCTCCTCGCGTTCTACGGTTCAGCCGTCGGCCTCGATCCCGCTGACACCGCGCGCATCACCGGCCTGGTCGAACAACTCACCGGCTTCATCGGCCCCAACGTCGGCGTCCTCACCGGCGGCGGCGGCGGTGTCATGCGGCTCGCCACCGACCAAGCCCGCCACAAAGGCGCCCTCACCGGCGCCTGTTTCCTCGAACTCGAAGCGCAACCACCCGAGCTCGGCGTCGATTTTTTTAACACGTTCCAAGAATCCTCCCGTCACTTCCGTCAAAAATGGTTCGAGGCGGCCGATTTCTGCATCTTCAACGTCGGCGGCGTCGGCACCCTCGAGGAAATCGGCATCGAGATGTGCAACCTCAAACTCGGCATCCGCCCGCGCGTCCCGTACGTGTTTTTTAATTCTCGTTTCTGGGGCGACCTCCGCAAACAACTCAAAACCATGATCGCCACCAAACGCGCCCCCGCGTGGATCGCCGACTACATCCTCTTCACCGACGACCCCGCTGAAGTTGTAGCTTTCTATCGTAAAAAACTTCAGGTGCTCTGAGCGCGCCTCGATCGCGTCACACTCCTTTTTTTCTTTTTCCGTGCCTCCTCTTTCCGCTCCCCCCCGCTCTCTTCTCGTCGTCGGCTCCGGCGGACGCGAACACACGCTCGTCCGTGCGCTCCTCGCCTCGCCCGCCGCCCCGCGCGTGATTTGCGCACCCGGTAACGCCGGCATCGCCGAGGAAGCCCCGTGCTTCCCGATTGCCGCCGACGACATCCCCGGCCTCGTCGCGCTCGTGCAACGCGAAAACATCACCTTCGTCGTCGTCGGCCCCGAGGTGCCGCTCTCGCTCGGCCTCGCCGACCGCCTGCGCGCCCTCGGCATTCCCGTTTACGGTCCCGGCGCCGACGGCGCGCGCCTCGAAGCCTCGAAAATTTTCACCAAAGAAATTCTCCTCAAGCACCGCATCCCGACTGCGCCCGCGGCGTTTTTTAATGCGATTGAGCCCGCACTCGCTTACCTGCGGACACGCTCGATCCCGATCGTCGTCAAAGCCGATGGCCTCGCCGCGGGTAAAGGCGTCGTCGTGGCCCAATCTCTCGCCGAGGCCGAGGCCGCCGTCCGCGAAATGCTCGCCGGCGATAAATTCGGCGCCGCGGGCCGCCAGTTGCTCATCGAAGACTGCCTCTTCGGTGAAGAAACCAGCATCCTCGTCGTCGTCTCCGGCCGCGACTACGTCATCCTTCCCACCTCGCAGGACCACAAACGTATCGGAGATGGCGATACCGGCCCAAACACCGGCGGCATGGGCACCTATTCGCCCGCCGAGGTCGTGACGCCCGCGTTGCTCGCGCGCATCGAAGACGAAATCGTTCGCCCTTCCGTCGACGCCATCGCCGCCGAGGGCATCGCGTTTTGCGGCACCCTTTTTATCGGCATCATGCTCACGCCCACCGGACCGAGCGTGATCGAGTACAACACCCGCTTCGGCGATCCCGAAACCCAAGTCGTCCTCCCGCGCCTCGCCACCGATTTATTAGAACTACTTTGGGCTGCCGCCACCGATCGCCTGAGCGCCGTCGGTCCGCTTGTGGTCAAATCTGACTACGCCGTCTGCGTCGTCATCGCCGCGCGCGGCTACCCCGATGCGTACGCGAAAGGCGACCTCATCACGCTCCCCGCGCCGGCCGCGCTCCCGCCCGCCACGACGATTTACCACGCCGGCACCGCCCGCAACGCCGCCGGCCAGCTCGTGACCCAGGGTGGCCGCGTCCTCGGCGTCACCGCGCTTGCCCCTAGCCTCCGCGCCGCGGCCGATCGCGCTTACGCGGCGTGCGACCAAGTTCAGTGCGCCGCCAAATATTTCCGCCGCGACATCGGCGCCCGCCAGCTCAACCGTTCATGAAGCTCCGCCACGTTCTCCTCTTTGCATGCTTGCTGCTCGGCGCAACGGCGTTGACCCGCACCGCCGCCGCGAAACCGCTCATCCTCGATATCGGCCAAGGCCTCGCGTACCACCGCGCCCAAACTTTGCCCGCCGATTTGCCGGCAGCTTCGCCCGCTCGGCCGCAGCCGCTCGTCCTCGATTTACGCTACACCACCGGCGGCCCGGACGCCGCGATCACCCTCGCCGCGTGGCTAAAATTTCGCGCCGTGCCACGCACCCCGGTCTTCATCCTCGCCAACGCTGAGACCAGCCAAGCCCTCCGCGCCGCCTTTGCCGAACGCGAAGACACCCCCGGTCTCATCGTCCTCGGCCTCAACGGCCCCGACTTCACGCCCGACCTCGCCCTCACGGCCGATCCCGCCACCGCACGCCGCGCGTACGATGCGCTCACTCAGCCTGAGGCACTTACCACCCTCATCACTCCAACCCTCACCAAACCCCGCAACGACGAAGCCGCCCTCGCCGCCGAGTGGCACCCCGACCGCACCAGGGCCAATCCCTCTGTAGCCGCCGCCCTGCCCGCCGAGCACGGCAAACGCGCCACCGCCAAAACCCCCGTCGCCCCGAGCGATCCGGCCACGCCCGCGCCGCCGCCCCTGATCGACGCCGTCCTCCAACGCGCCGTCCACCTCCACCGCGCCCTCGTCGCACTCCGCCAAATCTAAAAACGTCCACGCGCGCGGGTTGCCTTTCGCGGAAAAAACCTGTCATTTCACGCCTTTCCATCCCACCACGATGCCCAAGCCTGGCTACATCCTCGTCGTCTGTACCGCCAACGTCTGCCGTAGCCCGATGGCCGCCGCCCTCCTCCAACACGCCCTCGCCGCCCAACCCGAGCCGCTCCGCTCCCTCGAGGTGATTTCCGCGGGAGTCGCCGGCCGCGATGGCGACACGGTCAGCGCCAACTCCGTCACCGCTCTCAAAAAAGTTGGCCTTGATATCGCCAAGCACCGCAGCCGCGCCCTCACCGACGAGCTCGTGCAAAACGCCCTCGCGGTCATCGGCATGACCGAGTCGCACCGCGCTTCGCTCGAGTACGCGATCAACCCGGTCCCGCGTAACATTTACCTTTTTCGCGAATTCATGCCCGCCCCCCACGCCAAAGAAATCGGCGATCCGTTTGGCGGTTCACTCAAAGTCTACGAAGCCACCCGCGACGAGATGGTCGAAGCCATCCCGAGTCTCATCGAATTTCTCAAAACTCAGCTCAACGCTTCGCGCTGACCCGCCCCTCGCCTTCCTGTAAAAAATCTTTGCCTCCGCGCCACCTTGCGCGAGCGTCACTCCACTATTTTTTCGCCATGCTCAACGCCGCTCCTCTCGCCCAACTCGATCCCGCTGTTTACTCCGCCATCGCCGCCGAGTTCTCCCGCCAACAAAGCCACATCGAGCTCATCGCCTCGGAAAATTTCACCTACCCCGCCGTCATGCAGGCGCAGGGCAGCGTCCTCACCAACAAATACGCCGAGGGCTACCCCGCCAAACGCTGGTACGGCGGCTGCGAATTCGTCGACCAAGTCGAGCAACTCGCCATCGAC